>CALEEU010000213.1 GCA_937875975.1 uncultured Opitutia bacterium
GTGATTTTCGAGCAGAAGATCCTCGATGTCCCCGAAGCCGAACGCGCTGCCTACCGCGTCGCCCGCAATTTACCGGTCGCCAAGCGCACCAAGGAACAGGCCGCTCTCATTAAGAAATACTTCTCCTCTCAGGCAACCTTCGGCTTGGATCTCTACGACAAGGCCGCCGACAACAAGGTCGTCGCCAAGCGTGCCGAAGCCACCGCCCTGCGGGCCAAGAAGCCGGTCGAAGGGCGCGTCAGCGTACTCGTCGAACCGGTCAACGCCGCACCGAAGAGCGAACTGCATCACCGTGGCGACCATGGCCAACCCCGCCAGGTCGTCACCCCCGGCGAACTCTCCATCCTCGGCAATCCCGCCATCCCCGTCGACGACCCGAAACTGCCCACCACCGGACGCCGCCTCGCTTACGCGCAGTGGCTGACTTCCGGTCAACACCCGCTGGTCGGCCGCACGCTGATGAACCGCGTCTGGATGCATCACTTCGGCCGCGGCATCGTCAACACGCCGGGCGACCTCGGTATGCTCGGCGAGCGCCCTTCGCACCCCGAACTGCTCGACTACCTGGCCAACCGCTTCGTCGAAGCCGGCTGGAGCCTCAAGACCATCCATCGCGAGATGATGCTCAGTCGCACCTATCGTCAGTCCTCGCGCAATGACGACGCCCAGTCCGCCGACCCCGATAACGCTCTCTTCGGCCGCTATCGCATCCGTCGCCTCGACGCCGAGACCATTCGCGACGCGATGCTCGCCGTCAGCGGCAAGCTCAACCCTGAGATGTTCGGCGAGCCCGTCACGGTCGGCAAGACCGGCGATGGCCGCATGATTCCCGGTGTCGAAATCCGGAACGTCAACCGCGACGTCATCAAGGTCGATACCTCGTCCCCGGCAGTCTACCGCCGCTCGGTCTACCTCCAGCAGCGTCGGAGCGGCCCGGCCACCGCGCTCGCGACGTTCGACCTCCCGAATATGGATCCGAACTGCGAACGACGTGACCTCACCACCGTCGCCCCGCAGTCGCTCTTCCTGATGAATGACGAGTTCGTCATCGAACGCGCCAAAGATCTCGCCGCCCGCGTCA
>CALEEU010000214.1 GCA_937875975.1 uncultured Opitutia bacterium
GTGGCGCGCACGCGGAGGTCGCCGAGGTATTCGCAGGAGATTTTTACGCTCATGGGCGGAAGTGTGGCGAAGCCACGACATCACCCAAACAAAAAGCCCCGGTGGTCCGGGGCTTTCGGGGTATCGCTGAAGCGATTATTCGCCGTCCTTACCGATGGCGTCGACCGGGCAGCCTTCGAGGGCTTCCATGCACTTGTCGATGCCTTCCTGGTCCGTCGGCTGGGCGAAGACGTAGGAGTAGCCACCATCATCCTGGCGGACGAAGGATTTCGGGGCAGTCTCGCGGCAGAGGTCGCAGTCGATGCACTGAGAATCCACGTAGAATTTACCGGGGGCGCTTTCGGGACGCTTGTCGTTCTTGTCGGCCATAGGGTGTGATTAATTGGAAGACGGCGGGCGTCTGTCAAGAATCCGCGTCAGTTCGCGGGTAGCATGACAATCAGCCGATGGCGAAACCCGTCGCGGCCGGCCAGGTAGGCGGCCGAAAGGCGGTCCGCGGTGGCGAAGGTGACTTCGATCGTGCCAGCGGGCGTCAAGTTCGGGCGGAGACCTGGGCTGACCTGCCGATCAAAAGCGGTGAGCGGGCGGACCGTGACCGAGGCGACCGGCAGCTCATGCTCCTGCAGGATGACGAAGCGGATGCGGCCGCGGGTAGCGGCATCGACGCCGTCCCAGCAGAAGAGCTGTTCCATGGCGATCGCATCATGCGTCTCGTAGGCCTGACGGAGATCATCGGCTAGGGCGCGAAGACTCCGCGCATTCCACCAGCCCCAGACGGCAACTAGCGCCGCGCCAAGCAAAAGCCCGACCAACGCCGCAGAGAGGCGACGAAGCCAGGGATGACGGAGGAAGAGTTGCAGCACGAGGGAGAAGGGCGTTGACCGAATAGCAGGGTCGGAGATATGCACGCAAGAGCCATGGCGCACGAAAGCAAGCCCTCCTCGGATTCCGGCCGTTATGCGGCCCGGGGCGTGTCCGCCTCCAAGAGCGAAGTGCACGCCGCTGTCGACCGCCTTGACCCCGGCCTCTTTCCGCAGGCCTTCTGCAAGATCGTCGCCGACAATCTGACCGGCGATGCCACCAAGTGCGTCGTCACGCATTCGGACGGCTCCGGCACCAAGGCCTTACTTGCTTATCTCTGGTGGAAGGAGACCGGCGATGCCTCCGTCTTCCGCGGCATCGCGCAAGATAGTATCGTCATGAACATCGACGACCTCCTGTGCGTCGGCGTGACCAAGGGCGTCATCCTCTCCTCGACCATCAACCGCAACGCCAAGGCCATCCCGGGCGCGATCCTCGCGGAGCTCATCAACGGCACCGAAGACGTGCTCGCTATGCTCCGCGAACAGGGCTTCGGCATCACTTCCGGCGGCGGCGAGACGGCCGACGTCGGCGACCTCACCCCCACGCTCACGGTCGATTCCACCGCGACCGCGATCCTCTCCCGGGATGAAGTCGTGGACGCCGCGCACGTCGTCCCGGGCCTCGTCATCGTCGGCATCGCCTCCCATGGCCGTGCGAAATATGAGACGGCCGAGAACAGCGGCATCGGCTCGAACGGCCTGACCAGCGCCCGCCACGAGCTCCTTTCGAAGTACTACGCGGAGAAGTATCCCGAAACCTACGACAAGGCCACCCCGGCTGAGCTGGCCTACTGCGGGCCCCACCGCCTGACGGACACGCTCCCTGGCTCGGCCCTGACCGTCGGCCAGGCCCTCCTTTCGCCCACCCGGACCTACGCCCCGTATGCCTTGCGCCTGCTCCAGGCCCTCGGCAACCAGCGCGTCAAAGGCCTCGTCCACTGCTCCGGCGGAGGCCAGACCAAGTGCCGCCGGTTCGGCTCCAAGGTCCATTTCATCAAGGATAACCTCTTCCCGACGCCCCCCATTTTCGCCGAAATCGCCCGGGTAAGTGGGACGGACGCCAAGGAAATGCACCAGGTTTATAACATGGGTCACCGCCTGGAGGTGTTCGTAGAACCTAAGGACGCCGAAGTCGCGCTGCGACTCGCCGCCGAACTCGGCCTCGGCGCCCAGGTGATCGGCCGGACCGAAGCTTCGACCCGCCCAGACGGGGCCAATCATGTGACCGTGATCAAAGACGGGCAGGCCCTCGCCTATGCCTGAGGGGTCTCAGGGCTCGCATCTTAAAGTGTCGGGTGGTCGGGCAGACAGGACTTGAACCTGCAACACCCTGCTCCCAAAGCAGGGACTCTACCAATTGAGATACTGCCCGGTACCCGAGGGAACAGTCTGATTTTGTGTTGCCGTCCGTGTCAAACTGCTAATCTCCAAGTGTTCCAACCCGCAAAACACCTCCATACATGGAAAACGACAATATCTCCCCCTCCTCTTCCGAATCCAAGCTCCCGCTAATCGTGGGTATCCTCGGTTTCGCTCTCGGCGCTGCCGGCCTCGTGCTCGGCATCAAGGCCAAGGGCGCCGCTCAGGCCGCCAGCGATGAAGCCGCTGGCGCCAAGGCCAGCGTCGCCGAACTCGGCGCCGTCCTCGCCGGCAAGGCCAACACCGCCGACGTCCAGGCCGTCCGTGCCGACCTCGACCGGGCTCTCGGCGACATCGCCCTCAACGACAAGGCCACCCAGGAAGCGATCACCGCTCTCCAGAAAGTCGCCTCTACTCCGAAGACCTCCACAGGTGCTGGTAAGACTGCGACCCCTCCCGGACCCGGCGAGTACGTCGTCGCCAAGGGCGACAACCTCAGCTCCATCGCCAGGAAGGCAGGTCTCTCGCTCAAGGCGATCCAGGACCTCAACCCGGGCGTTGATTCCAACAGGCTGCGCATCGGTCAGGTCCTGAAGACCAAGTAAGACCACGCATGTCGGCGCCCTCTCGCTGGTCCGTCCAGCACGAAGAGCTCCACGCCGACTGCAGGGTTTTCCGGGTTTACAAGGAACACTGTGATCACCCTCTCGATAAACGAGAGGGTGATTTTTTTGTGCTCCGTTCCGGCGACTGGGTGCTCGCGCTCCCGATCACCGAAGACGGCCGGCTCGTGATGGTCCGCCAATATCGCTTCGGCACGCGGGATCTTTCCACCGAGGCGCCGGGCGGCATCATCGAACAAGGGGAGGATCCCTTGCTGGCCGCCGTGCGCGAGACCGAGGAGGAAACCGGCTTCGCCGGCGGCCGGGCCGCGCAGCTCGGCACCTGCGCTCCAAACCCCGCGATTCAGGCCAATCGGTGCCATTTCGTCCTCCTGGACGGCGTCCGCCCGACGGGCCTCCGCGCCCCGGACGAACACGAAGAAATCCAAGTGCTGGCCGTCCGCCCCCGGGCTGCGCTCGAGCAAGCACTCACCAACCCGGCGCAGCATTCGCTCGCCCTGCTCGCGCTCTATCGTCTACGAGACGTGCGACCCGATCTCTTTTCATGACCACTCCTACCCGCATCAAGAACAAAGGCCGCGCGGCCGATCCCGTCCTCGTCGTCGGCTCCGTGGCTTACGACAGCATCGTCACGCCACACGACAAGGGGGAACGCATCCTCGGCGGCAGCGCCTCCTACGCGTGCCTCGCCGCCAGCTACTTCGCGCCGCCGCGGATCGTCGGCGTCGTGGGCCACGACTTCCGCGACCGCGACCGCAACAAACTCGCCAAGCGCGGCATCGACCTCGACGGCCTGCTCACTGATTCGTCCGGCCGCACGTTCTTCTGGCGCGGCCGCTACCACGAAAATTACAACCGTCGTGACACCGAGGACCTCCAGCTCAACGTCTTCGAACACTTCAAGCCCAAGCTGCCCGACGCGCACCGCGCCTCGCCGTTCGTGATGCTTGGCAATATCCGGCCCGACTTGCAGCTCGAAGTCCTCAACCAGCTCACCGCGCCACGCTACGTGCTCGCCGACACCATCGACATCTGGATCGAAACGCAGCGGGAGAAGCTCGGTGAAGTCATGCGCCGCGCCGACCTGCTCGTGGTCAACGATACCGAATCCGCCAAGCTCACCGGCGAAGCCAACGTGATCGTCGCCGGCCAGGCCCTCCGTAAGCACGGCTGCAAGACCGTCATCATCAAGAAGGGCGAACACGGGGCGGTCCTTTTCCACGAGGAGGGCCTCTTCATGCTACCCGCCTACCCCGTGACCGAGCTCCGCGACCCCACCGGGGCCGGCGATAGCTTCGCCGGGGCCCTCCTGGGCTACCTGGCCTCGGCTGGGGCGACCGACTTCGCGACCCTTAAGCAGGCCATGGTCTACGGCACCGCCGTCGCCAGCCTGACCGTCGAGGCCTTCTCGACCGACCGCCTGGCCAAAGCCGGCTGCCGGGAGATCCGGGCCCGCCGCAAGGAGCTCCTGAAGCTGATTAAGGCCTAACCGCGCCGGCGGACCAGGAACCGCCAGAGCACAAAGAGGAGGATGCCCGAGAAGACCAGGTCGCCGACCACCAAAGGCCAGACCCTCGGGAGCTTTTGGGCGAAAAGGGCGTAGAGCAGGAAGCCGGCCTGCAGGATGATGACCACCGCCAGGAGGGGGACGAAGCGGCGGAGTTTTGCGAGGGGATCGGGGTCGCTCATGCGAAATGACGTCGGTGGGCTTCGGCCAGGCCGAGCAAGGTCAGGTGCGGTTCGTGCGTCACGCGTGCCTGCCAGGAAGCTGGCAAGTAGACCGCGGCGCCGCCGGTGACGATCACCTTAGGCATCGGGGAGCCTTGACGGACGAGTTCGGCGCACACGCCGTCGAGCAAGGCTCCGATCATCCCCGCGAACCCAAGGGCACAGCCGGCCCGCATCGCATCGACGGTCGACTTACCGATGGCGGGACCGCCGAGGAGTGCAGCCGGGTCGAGCGCGGGCAGGAGCGCCGTGCGCTCATGGAGATACTGCGTCATGACGCCGAGGCCGGGAGCGATGATGCCGCCGGCGTAACCGCGGTCGGTGAGGATATCGACCGTGGTGGCCGTACCCATGCCGATGATCACCGCCGGGGCGCCGGCGACGAGTTGGGCGCCCACGCAATCAGCGAGGCGATCCTGGCCAACCTCGGCTGGCTTCGGATAATCGAAACCAAGGCCTTGCACGTTGTCGTGGCGAAGATGATAGAACGGCCGACCGCTGCTCAGGAGCGCGGGTGAAATCGTGGCGGTCACCTTCGGGACGACGCTCGCGAGGGCGATGCCCTGCGTGGGATGGGCGGCGAGGAGGGCGTTCAGCGCTGCAGTCTCAAGGGACGCGGTGGGCAGCTCGCCATGCGCGCGAAGCCGGCGTCCCTCGACGACTCCCCAGTGCGCGTGCGTGTTGCCGACATCGAGGCAGAAGATGGACACGGGGAAGACGCTAGCCGGAAGGGGTCGCAGGCGCAAGCGCTCAGGATTTGCGCAGGGTGACCTCGCCCGAGGAGACGATGGTCTTGCGGCCCCCGCCGGTGCGGAGAATCAAGGAGCCCTCTTCATCGATGCCGTCAACGATGCCCGCGATGGGATCGCCACGCAGGCCAACCCGCACGGACTTGCCAGCGAGGACATCATGGGACTGCCAAAGCCTGCGGAACGAACGCGACCAGGTGCCTTCCTCGAATTGCTCCCAAGCGTGGAAGAGCGCAGCAATGACGGCCGCGGCCTCACGATTGACGTCGATGGGTTGGCCGAGCGCCGCTTCGAGCGAGCCGGCGGTCGGACGGATCTCGGTGGGGAAATCTTTGGGCTGACCCGTGAGGTTGAGGCCGAGGCCGAAAACCAATTCACGGACCGAATCCGCGTCGAGGCGCGCCTCGGTGAGCATGCCGGCAACCTTGCGTCCGTCCGGCGACTGGAGGTCATTGGGCCATTTCAGGCCGAGCTTGAGGCCGAGAGATTTCTCGACGTGCGAGCACAGCGCCAAGCCCATCCAAAGCGTGAACGGCTTGAGCCGCTCCGGCGGGATGAACGGTCGGAAAGCGAGGGACAGGTAGAGGTTACCCGATTGAGTGCTATGCCACTTGCGACCCAAGCGGCCGCGGCCAGCCCGCTGCGAACGAGCGAGCACCGCAAAGGGCGCTTCTTGACCCGCAGCGAGGCGTCGTTCCGCCTCGGAGTTCGTGCTATCGACTTCGGCGAGCAGGTCGACGCCGGGAGAGACCTTGAGGCGGCGCAAATGGGCATCGAGCAAGGCCGCGTTGATCTCGCGCGGCACGGACTTCAACTCATAGCCCTTCCGGGTCGAAGCCTTGAAGACGAAGCCGTCGGCACGAAGGCGCTCCATCCGGCTCCAGATCGCCACGCGGGAAACGCCGAGTTCCTTCGCGAGACGGTCGCCGCTCACTGGTTCGCCGTCGGCTTCGAGGAACGCCAGGAGGATGCTGCTGTCGAGGGCGGCCATGCGATCAGATCCAGTCGAGTCCTATATCGCACCATGGCGCGGCATGGGTAAGCGCACCGCTTGAGACGAAGTCCGGCGCGAGGGCGCCAATCAGCGGGAGAGACTCCAGGCTGACGCCGCCGCTGACTTCGGACCAAGCGAGGCCACGGAGTCGCGGGATGGCCTCACGCAGGTCGGCGAGCGGAAAATTATCAAGCAGGATGATGTCGGCGCCGGCTTGGAGGGCTGGGCGAATCTGGTCGAGGCGGTCGACCTCGACTTCCACGAGGAGATCGGGGCGGCTTTCACGCGCGCGCAGGACCAGCTTGGTGATCCTTTCGCCGGCCGTGGCGCCGCCAGCCGCGAGATGGTTATCCTTCACCATGATGCGGTCGAAAAGCCCGAGGCGATGATTATAGCCGGCGCCTTGGCCGACCGCGTACTTCTCGAGCATGCGGAAGCCCGGCGTCGTCTTGCGCGTATCGAGCAACTTTGTCGGCGACGAACCTAGCGCGAGGACATGCTCACGGGTATGCGTCGCCACGCCGCAGAGGCGCTGCAGGAAGTTAAGGAGAATCCTTTCGGCCGAAAGGAGTTCGGAAGCCGGGCCTTCGACTTCGGCGACCGCGGTGCCGGCGGGGACGAACTGACCGTCATAGGCAAGCGGCTTGGCGTGACAGCGGCCGCCGTAGGCGGCGAAGACCACGTCCAGCAGGCCGAGGCCGGCGAGGACCATGGGGCGACGGGCGACCACGCGGGCGCGGGCGCGGGTGGCGCCGACGAGCAGGGCCGCGGAAGGATCGCCGGTGCGGAGCGGCCGCTCCGCGAGGCCTAAGCCGGAGAGGTCCTCATCACGCGCGAACTCCGCGAAACGAAGCAGCCACGCCTGGTCCAGTTCGTCCCAGCGGAGACGGCGGATAAGTCGGTCGGTTTGGCCCGGATCGCGCGGCATAGGTTCACCTTATGACCCGACCCCCGTCGGGCAAGGGGGTTAACGGAAGAACTCCTTGAACTTCGCGCGCCAGGATTCGGAAACCGGCGCGGCTTCGTCGCCACAGGCGGCGGCATAGGCCTTGAGGGCTTCCTTTTCCTTGTCGGTCATCTTCTTCGGCACATCGATGTCGACGCGCACGAGGAGGTCGCCCGCGGTCGAACCGCGGAGCGGCGGCATCCCTTCGCCGCGGAGGCGGAAGATCGTGCCGCCCTGGGTGCCGGCAGGAATGTTGAGCGTGGTCTTTCCCTTCAGCTTCGGGACGACGATCTTGCCGCCGAGGGCGGCGATCGAGAACTTCACCGGCACGCTGCAGGCGAGGTCATCGCCGTCGCGCTCGAAGAGCTGGTGATCCGAGACCGTGACATAGACGTAGAGGTCGCCCGCGGAAGCACCCCGGCGACCGGCCGAGCCGTTGCTGCTGGAGCGGAGCTTGGTCCCCGTGTCGACGCCGGGAGGGATCCGCAGGCTGACCGTGGATTCGGCGACCGTGCGGCCTTCGCCGGAGCAAGGCTTGCAGGGCTTGTCGATGCGTTCGCCTTGACCGCCGCAGGACGGGCAGGTCTGTCGCATCTGGAAGAAGCCGTTCGAGCGGACGACCTGGCCTTGACCGGCGCAAGTCGGGCAGCGGCTCTTCTTGGAGCCGGGCTCGGCGCCGGAACCCGCGCACTTCGCGCAGGCGACGTGCTTGCGGTAGGGGATCTTGCGTTCGACGCCTTCCGCGGCCTCTTCGAGCGTGATCTTCAAGTCGACGCGCAGGTCTTCGCCGGCGTCGTCTTGGCTCTCGCTCGCGCCACCGCCGAAACCACCGAAGCCACCGCCGCCAAACATTTGTTCGAAGATGTCGCGCGGATCGGTGCCGCGGAAGCCGCCGCCGGCCGGGCCACGACCGGCGCCCGCGCCCTTGTTAGGGTCGAACGCCGCTTCGCCATGCTGGTCGTACAGCTTACGCTTCGCGTCATCACTGAGGACCTCATAGGCCCGGGAAACTTTCTTGAACTTCTCCTCGGCCTCCTTGTCGCCCGGATTGCGGTCGGGGTGGAACTCCATCGCTTTCTTACGATAGGCCTTCTTGAGCTCATCAGCGGACGCGCTCTTCGAGACGCCCAGCAGGGTGTAATATTCGTCGGCCATCGGGAAGGCTTACTTGGCGGCGCCAGCGGAGACGAAAACGGCGGCCGGGCGGAGGACGCGGTCATGGAGCAACCAGCCCGAGCGGGCGACGCGGAGCACGGTGCCTTCGGCGACATCCGCGCTGGGCTCGGAGCCCACGGCTTCGTGACGGGAGGGGTCGAACGGTTGGCCCGCTGGATTGACCTCGATGAGGCCCTGCGCCGAAAGAATCGCGCGCAACTGGCCGACGGCCATGCGGAAGCCTTCGGCGACCGCGCGTCCGTCAGCCTGCTTTGACGCGGACTCCAGGCCGAGATGGAGTGAATCCAGGGCGGGCAGAAGGTCTTCGAGCAGGCCCGTGGTGGCGAACTTGCGGAGTTCGATGCCCTCGCGATGATGACGGCGCTGTTGGTTCTGCTGATCGGCGTTACTGCGCAGGACGGTGTCCTTGAGGAGCGCGACCTGTCCTTCGAGCTCAGCGATACGGGTCGCGGCGTCGGGCTGGGTCGATTCGGGGGAAGAGGTCGGTTCGGTCATGAGATTATTTTTCGCCGAGCAGCTTTTCGGTCACGGATTTACGGAGGCGCTCGCGGGCGAGGTCGAGCATGAGTTGCGGCTGCTGTTGGACGGCCGTCTGGACGGCCTGCGTGCCCATCGGGCGGGAGACTTTCTCGTCGAAGTTACGCTCCGTGATGTCGCGGGCCTCGAAGACGAAATTGAAGGCCTGGTCGACGACCACCTTGCGCTGGTCGGTGCCGTCGCCAGAGATGATGGTGATGCGGTCAACGCGCACGCGCAGGCGCTTGATGAGGAAAGGCTGCTTAGCGCTCGGCTGGCCGGGCGTGGGCTTGGGAGCGTTGGCGACCGGCGCGGACTTGAGCCCGTTAAAGATGTCCTTGGCATTATTATCGGCGAGGAAGTCAGCCTTGCCGACAATGGTCAGGTGCTCGACGTCGAGTTCAGCGTCGTTGACGACCTGACTCCCGCCTTCGAAGAACGTCAGGAGATCGAGATCGAGGGCGAGCCGACGCACCTTGAGGAACTCCTTCTCGGACCAACGGGTCGGGTTAGTAATCGTCAGGCCGCCATAGGATAGGCGACCGGCGAAGAGATTCGTGTCGTTCGACTCAACGGACAGATGGGCACCGGACTTCGTGGCGAGGGAGGAGTCGAGTAACTTGGGGGAGAAGCGGCCCAAGGCCCAGACGCCCAGTAAGCCCACCATCACGAGGAATAGCGCCACGCCGCAAAGCATCGTGAGAAGCTTACGGAGGGCGGACCCGAGGCGGGTGCTTTTGGAGGGGGTGGACATCGATTGACGCTGAAATCGAGCAGTAGGCGTGCCACTGAGCAGGGTCAACGGTGGAGGCAAAAAGCAGGGTTAACGGGCATTTTTCTCGGATGGGCGGCGTTGGGTTGCCCGGTCGAAGTGGGCAGGCGGGTCCTTCTGTCCCGGAGGTGTGACGCCCATCCCGCGCCCAGTTGAGCGCCGCCCGCTGGGTCGAGGTAAGGCTTGCGGAGGGGCGGTGGGTGGGCTTCCTCCATACTCCAATGAGTCAGGAAGCCGCCAAATTGATGCTCGGTCTGCCTAAAGGCAGCCTGGAAGAGGCCACTCTCCAGCTGTTCGCCCGGGCCGGGTTTCCCGTCACCAAGAGCAGCCGCTCTTACCGCCCCTCCTTCGATGACCCTGCCCTCGACGGCCGCTTCATCCGCGCCCAGGAAGTCGCCCGTTATGTCGAGCATGGCTTCTTTGATTGCGGCCTCACCGGCCAGGACTGGGTCCAGGAAAACAACGCCGATGTCGTGCAGGTCTGCGAACTCATTTACAGCCGCGCTTCCGCCCAGAAATCCCGCTGGGTCCTCTGCGTGCCCGAAGCCTCCCCCGTCCAGACCGCCAAGGATCTCGCTGGAAAGCGCGTCGCCACCGAACTCGTCGAGACCACCCGCCGCTGGTTCAAGGCGCAGGGCGTCGAATGCGAAGTCGAATTCTCCTGGGGTGCGACCGAAGTAAAGGTGCCTGAACTCGCCGACGCCATCGTCGACATCACCGAGACCGGCTCCTCCATCAAAGCCAACAAGCTGCGCATCGTCGCCCAGCTCATGGAGACCACCACCGTCCTCGTTGCAAACAAAGCCGCTTGGGCCAATCCCGCCAAGCGCGCCAAGATCGAGCAGATCGTGCTCATGCTGCAGGGCGCCCTCGCCGCGCAGCACATGGTCGGCCTCAAGTTCAACCTCCCGAAGGCCAAGCTCGACCAAATCGCTGCCGCCCTCCCCGCCTTGCGTAATCCGACGGTGTCCCCGCTAAGCAATCCCGAGTGGATCGCGGTGGAGACCATCATCGACGCCCGTCAGGCCCGCGAATTCATCCCGACCCTCAAGGCCGCCGGCGCCGAGGGCATCGTGGAGTATCCGATCAACAAGCTCGTCTACTGACGACCTGCGCCATGGCTGACTCCGTCCGTATCGGTCTCATCCAGCTCACCGCTGAGGACACTCCAGCGGCGAACGTGCGGAAGACCATTCCCCGCATCGAAGAAGCGGCGGCCAAGGGCGCCAAAATCATCGGCCTGCAGGAGATGTTCACGACGAAGTATTTCTGCATCAACCAAGACCCGAAGAACTTCGACCTCGCCGAGCCGATCGAGACCGGCCCTTCCGTGACGGAGCTGGCTAAGGTCGCTAAGCGTCTCGGCGTCGTCATCGTCGCCCCGCTCTTCGAAGCGCGCGGCAGCGAAGTCTACCACAACACCGCGGCCGTCATCGACGCCGACGGCACCGTGCTCGGCAAGTACCGCAAGATGCACATCCCGCAGGATCCGGGCTTCGAGGAGAAATTCTATTTCACGCCCGGCGATCTCGGCTTCCGCACCTGGAAGACCGCGCATGGCGACATCGGCGTGCTCATCTGCTGGGACCAGTGGTACCCCGAAGCCGCTCGCCTCACCGC
>CALEEU010000215.1 GCA_937875975.1 uncultured Opitutia bacterium
AGGTCGACCCGTTGGCGACCGCCCAGCCGCCGATGAGGTTGTTGGTCAGGTTGGTGGCGCGCAGGGTGCCCGCGACGCCCGTGACGGTGGCGTTGACGCTGAGGCGGATCTGGGTCGCGGAGACGATGTTGGCGATCGTCGCGTTGGCCGGCATGTTCGTGCCGGTGACGGCGAGCCCCGCAGAGAGGCCGACCGTGCTGGCGACGGTGACGATGTTCGAACCGTTGGTGGTCGCGACGCCGGTGAAGTTGAAGTTGGCCGGGCCGGCGGCGCCGTTGAGCTTCTCGATGAAGACCAGGCCGGAACCCGTCAGGCTCTGGTTGCCGAGCGTGTTGTAGCCGCCGCTGTTCGCGGTGGACCAGCCGTTGATGACGACCGTCTGGCGGGCGTTCGGCACGAGGGTCAGGTTGCCCACGTCCATCCGGACGGTGCCGCCCATGTTCACATAGGGGCGGACGTTGAGCGTGTTGCGTCCGGAACCGGCGGTGATGCTGTCCGCGCGGACGGCGATGTCGGAGGCGCCGGACCCGTCGATGCGGAACTCGCCGCCCGAGAGGGTGATCGGAGCCGCCGGGTTGAGGCGGGTCGGGTTCTCGACGGCGTTGAGGCCGAAATTGTCGAGGATGAGCGCGCCGTTGTTCACGCTGACGGCGGAGGTACCGGTGAGGGCGCCTTCGTCGCGGAGGAAGAGATTGCCGCCGCGGATGGTCGTGAGGCCCGTGTAGGAGCTGGCCGACGTGAGGTAGGTCGAGGTGTTGCCGGCACGGACGAGGTTCAGGTTGCCGGTGAGGGCGCCCGCGAAGACGCTGTTGCCGATCGTCGTGAGGGTGGCGGCGGCGCCCGAGTTGGTGACCGTGCCGGCCTGGCCGGGCTTCTCGTTCGAGCTGCGGAGCTCGTTGATCG
This sequence comes from uncultured Opitutia bacterium, assembly GCA_937875975.1. Lineage (GTDB taxonomy): Bacteria > Verrucomicrobiota > Verrucomicrobiia > Opitutales > UBA953 > UBA953. The sequence continues at coordinate 904 of CALEEU010000215.1, forward strand.
CCTGCGAGCGGCCGTTGAGGTCGACGATGGCGTTGAGGCCTTCGACGCGGAGGGTCGAGGCCAAGATCGCGCCCTGGGTGCCGGCGACCGGCAGCGTGTTGTCGACGGCGGAGCTGAGGTTCACCCTGCCCTGCGTGACGGTGAAGGTGCTCGGATTGAAGTAGGTCTGGGCGTTGAGGTTGAGGATACCGTCGCCGGCCTTGACGAAGCCGCCCGTCGAATTGAAGCCGAGACCGGAGCCGGCGTTGAAGTTCGCCGTGGCGCCGAGGAGGACGTGGCCGAAGATCGTGGTGCCGCCGCCGGAGCTGACGGCGCCGAGGCCGATGTCGGTGGTGCCGTCCTTCACGAGGAAGGCCGTGGCGCCGCGCAGTTCGAGGGTCAGCGGACGACCGCCCGGACCGTAGGAGCCGAAGGCGGCGCCGAGGCCGGAGTCCAAGGAGGCCGTGCCGGAGAACGTCAGCGAGTTGACGATGGTGTCGACCGAGAGCGTCTGCGCGGACGAGACGCCCGCGTTCTGACCGAAGGCCCAGCCGCCGACGCCGTCGCCGGCGACGCCGCGCGGGGTGGTGTTGAGCTCATCGGCCGCCAGGGCGCGCCAGAAGTTGCTGAAGTTGACGGTGACCGGATTGGCGCCGCTCGGGGCGATGGTGGTGCCGCCCGTGAGCGTCACGTCGTTGCCGTTGATGGCGCCGACGGTCCAGGCGCCGGTGAAGCCGAGGCCGGTGACGTTCGCGCCGATGGCGATGCCCGCCGCCGAAGGCAGGGTGAGGAGGTAGTCCGTGCTGCCATGGTTGACGGTCGTGAGATCCGGGACCGAGACGACGTCGCGCATCAGGAAGCCCGTGCCCTTGCCCGAGGCGGAGGCGTCGGCGAGCATGTCGCCGCGGACGGAGATGTTGGTCGTGCCGTTGGCGCCGCCGCCTTGCGCGCCGCCGTTGGCGAGGAAGCTCGCGTTGCCGATGCGGAGATTGGCGACGCCGTTGCCGGAGGTCGCGCCGGAGAGGCCGGCGAACACGAGCGTGGAGTGGTTGTTGCCGCCGCCGATCGTGCCGAGGTCGAGCAGGAGAGGCTGCGCCGCGTTCGGGCGCAGCTCGATGCGACCGGAGCCGTACTGGGCATAGAGGGTCGTGATGCGTTCGGTGACCGCCGCGGAGGCGGAACCGCCTAGGAGCAGCGTGCCGCCACGCTGTTCGAGGGAGCCGGCGACATTGAGGCCGAGGCGATGATTGACCGCCGAGGTCAGGTTGCTGAGTTCGAGCACCGCACCATCGTCGACGCTGAAGACCGAGGCCGCCGAGGCGACGGTGGCCGGGAAGGCCTGACCCGCGCCGCTGTAGAGGAGGCGACCGCCTTCCACGCGGATGGTGCTCCAAGAGCCGTCGGCGACTTGGGCGGAATCCATCGTAAGGGTGCCGGTGCCGACCTTCGTCAGCTGGGCGTAGGCCGCGTCATTGAAGCGCATCAAGCGACCGCTGAAGGCGGAGTCGCTGTCGTTGAAGCCGACATTGAGGGTCGGCGTGCCGCTGGCGCTGAAGATGTCACCCGCGCCGGAGAGGGAACCCCAGGTGGTCGTCTGCCCGCCGAGGTCGTAACGGGCGCCCGCGGCGATCGTCAGGTCCGCGAAGCGCGAACCGGCGTTGCCGGTGCCGTTACGGAGGCCGCCTGCGAGGACGTTGAAGTCGCCGGTGAAGCGGGACTGGGCGTTGAGCTGGAGGACGCCCAGGCCGGTCTTGTTCATCGCGCCGGAGGTGGCGACGATGGCCTGCAGCTGCAGGGTGGCGCGGAGAGGATCGACGTCGCTGACGCCGTTGACGTCGATGGCGCCGACATTGATCGTGCCACCGTTGGCACCGAAACTGATACGGCCTTCGATGATGCTGATGGTACCCACGTTGGCCGAAGTGGCGAGGATGCCGCCCGCGCCGACGGTCAGGACGCCCTTGGAGCCCGTGCCGTCGCGGTTCAGGGTGTTGAACGAGCGGATGGTCGGGTTACCCGACGAGCCCACGTTGTCGAGGACGAGCCCGTACTGGGTGTTGTCACCGATGTAGTTCAGCACGCCTGCGCCCGCGATCGTGGCGTAGTTCTCAGGCGCGATCCTGCCGGCGGTGAAGATATTCACCGTCGCGCCGCTGACCACGAGACCCTTCAAGGGATCGGTCGCGGCGGGGATGTTCGAAGTAGCCTCGATATGGAGCGTGCCCTGGTTGACGAAGGTGCCGCCGGTGTAGGAGTTCGTGCCGGAGAGACGCAGCACGGCGTTGCCCGACTTGGTGAACGCGACGGACTGGGCGCCGTCGGCGACATTGGCGCGGACGCGCTTATCGCTGCCACCCTGGGTGTAGATGAAGAGCTCAGGACCGCCCGAAGTGAGCGTGCCCTGGCCGTTGACGGCGCCGACGGTGTGGCCGGCGCTGGTGTAGAAGAGGAGGCCGCCCGAAGTGAGCGTCAGGGTCTGGCCGGCGGCGATATCGACGGTGTTGGCGGTCGTGCCATTGGTGCCGACATTGCCCATGCGGAGGCTGTTCAGCGTGGTGTCCGCGGCGACGACGATGGCCCCGGTGACGACAGCGTTGAGGTTCACGTTGTCGGTCGGAGCGGCCAACGCGATCGTGTTGGTCGCGGAGGTCAGGTTGGAATACGTCGGGAAACCGTCCGCGCCGAGGGCGGCGACGCCGAGACCCGGGATCGAGGTGGCGAAGTCGCTGGTGTTGACGATGGCCCAGCCGCCGAGGATGCCGCCGGTGAGGCCGGCGTTCGGCGTGGCGGGATCGGTCAGGTCGGTGCCGTTGAAGTTGCGGACGACCACGCGGGTCGACGTGCCGATGAGGCCGTTGGCGCCGGTGAAGTTGACCGTGCCACCGCCCACCGCGCGGTTGAGGCGGGTGATGTCGAGCTGCGTGGAACTGCCGACGGTGCCGGAACCGTTGACGTTGATGAACGAGTTCGAGGCGGCCAGGGTGACCACGCCGAGCAGCTCGGCCGAGGCGGCCTGCTGGCGGCCGCGCAGTTCCAGGATGCCGCCGCGCAGCGTGATGGGGGCCGCGTCGTTGAGGCGGTCGGCCAGGCCGATCGTGCCGTTGGCGTTGTCGAAGTAGAGGCCGCCGTAGTTGATCTCGACCGAGGGGGTGTTGACCAGGCGGGCGTCGTCGCGCAGGAGGAGGTTGCCGCCGTTGATGACGGTCGAACCCGTGTAGGTGTGCGCGGCGTAGAGGTTGGTGGTCTGGGTGCCCGAGCGGGTGAACTTCACGTCGCCCTGGACCGAGCCGGCCCAGTTGCGGGCGGCGTTATCGTTATTGATCAGGAAGTGGCCCGTGGTGAGCGCGGTATTCGTGACGACGGTGTTGCCGGCGTTGTAATCCTGGTCGGCGAAGACGCCGTAGAAGAACTGCGAGCCGCCGTTGAGGTCCAGCGTGCCGCCCACGAGCGCGGCGTAGTTGTTGGACTGGATGGCGTTGGTGAGCCCGGCGCCGAGGCGCACGGTGCCCTCGTTGAGCACGAACTGTCCGCTCAGGGAATTGGTGCCGATGGTGGTCAGGCCCGTGATCGGCGAGGTCGGCGGATCGAGCACGAGGGTGCCCGCGCCGGCCTTGATCATGGACATGCGGCCGTTGGCGGTGCCGTTGCCGCCGTTGATCGAGGTGTCGATCGTCAGCACGGCCGAACCGACCGTCCAGATGTTGAGCGGGGAGCGGTCGTTGGTCTGGTTGAGCACGCCGCCGGAGATGCTGGTCGTGCCGCCGTCGCGGACCAGGATGCCGCCGGAGACGAGCGTGAGGCGGACGCCGTCGCCGAGGAGGAGGCTGGAGGTGCCGGCGAAGGTGAGGGAGTTGGGGATGACGTTAGCGTTGACGAGGCGGGTCCCGCCGCCGTCCAGCTTGATGTTGTTGTTCGCCGAGACCGTGGCCGAGTATTCGCTCGGCTGCAGCGGACGGACGATGCGGTCCGCCGAGCCGGCGTTGCCGCCGCCGCCCGTCTGGCTGACGGTGGCGAAGTCGGTACCGAGGCCGTTGACCGTGATATCAGCCAAGGCCCACGGGAAGATGCCCTTGCTGGCGGAGCCGTTGGCGCCGTTCGTCCCGTTGAGGGTCGAACCGCCCGCGAAGATGACGTTGGAATTGCCCGGGTCGTTGGAGACGCCGAAGTTCTCGCCGCGGAAGAGCACGGAAGCGCCGCGGGTGTCGAGGCCGCCGGTGGTCGTGTTCTGGGACGGGGCGATGTTGTCGGGCGCGCCGAAGAAGACCACGGTCATCTCGCCGGCCAGGTTCTTCTCGAGGGTGATCGTCGTGGCGCCGCGGCCGAAGGTCGGCTTGCCGAGGTTCTCGGTGAGGCTGTCGTTGACGCTCGTGCTGCCGCGGACCACGAGCTCGCCGCCGCGGAAACCGATTTCCTTGGCGTTCGCGCTGTTGGTGCCGAGACGACCGTTGGCCGTCGAGTGACCTACCCCGCTGACGGTGATGCTGCGGTCGTCGAGCCAGAGGGAGGAACCCTTGTCGACGAAGATGCGCGAGGACCAGGTGCCGGCTTCCTCGAAGGTGGTCAGGCCGCCCTTGAGATGGAACCACTGGGCGGCGTCGACCGGGATCGTGTTGGCGTTGCGGATGCTCAGCGTACCGAGGCCGTGCTTGCGCAGGGAGGTGAGCATCGTGGCGGTGCCGCCGAGCGCGAACGGGGTGCCATCGATGATCACCATGCCGCCGAGGTCGGTATTGAAGCCGAGGACGCGGTTAGCCGTGTTGGTGATGCCGCCGGTGACGCGCAGCGTGGCGCCCGCGCGGGCGCCGAGGGAGGCGTCGAAGGCGAAGGTGATCGGGCCGGCGTAGGTGTTGTCGCCGCTGAAGCTCGAGAGCTGGCCGGAGAAGTCGATGCCCCCGTAGAGCATGTTGTTGACGCCCTGCAGGCTGAGCCCGTTGGTGATCGTGACGTTGTTGGCGAGCTCGACGCCGGTGCCGCGCCAGTCGTTCGGCGAGGCGGTGATGGCGCCGGAGCCGGCGGCGTTGCTGTGCGAGAGACGGAGCGCGCCGGTCTGGACGGTGATCGCGCCGGTCCAGCCGGTGTTGTCCGCGGCGAGTTCCAGGACGCCGGCGTTGCTCTTGCCGAGCGCACGATTGGCGTTGCCGGAGAGGTTGAACGGCGTGGTGAGCGTGAGCGTGCGCCCGAGGGTGACCTCGAAGGAGTTGTTGGTCTGGCCGAGGATGAACTCGCGCGCGGTGGAGAACGTGCCCGTGGCGCGGAAGCCGACGCTGAGCAGGCCGTCCGCGTTGAGCGTGACGCTGTTGCCGGCGGCGCCCAGGGCGGCGTCGGAATTGGCGGCGAGCACGCCGCCGAGGATGTCGAGGGTGCGACCCGCGCCGCCGAACGTGTTGACTCCGCGGAGCTCGAGGGTGCCGGGGCCGGACTTGATCAGGCCGTAGTCGTTGGCGCCGTCGTCGACCACGCCCGAGAGGATGAGGCCGGAGTTCTGGACGAAGGTGGAGGCGGTGCCGACGGAGAAGTGGGCCGGGCCGGTGAGGGTCGTCGTGCCGGTGAACTC
>CALEEU010000216.1 GCA_937875975.1 uncultured Opitutia bacterium
GATAGAGGTCGAGCGGGTCGCCCTTGTAGGCGACATCGGTGCGGCGCGAGAGCACGACCTGCACGCAATCGCCGGCGCGGATATATTCCTGCGTCTTCAGGATGGCCGCTTCGAACTCGGCTTGGTTCACGTTGGCCTTACCCGTCGCGAACTCGGCGCCGGCGGGGAGTTCGGCGGCTACGGCGGCGCGGGGGCCGGTGATGACGGCGCGGAGAGACTCGAGCTCCTGCTTCGCGGCCTCCCAGGCGGCATCGGCGTCGGCCGGCGACTTCACGCGGGCGTTGACGATGAGGCGGAGGGTTTGGCGGGCGTTATCGAAGGCGACCACGCGGTCGACCAGCATGAAGTGGAGCAGGGGGGTGCCGGCCGGATCCTTGGCGGGCTTCGGGACGGTGGGCTCGATGCGGTGGACGTATTCGTAGCTGACCATGCCGACCATGCCGCCGACGAACGGTGGGAGGCCGGGGACTTTGGCGACGCGCAGGCCGGAGAGTTCCTTCTTCACCAGCGAGAGCGGGTCGGCCGGCGTGGGGATGGTTTCCTTCGAGCCGTCGCGGCGGGTGATCTCGGTGCGATCTTCCCAAGCGGTGAGGGTCATCGCCGGGCCCGCGCCGCAGAAGCTGTAGCGTCCGAGCTTATCGCCACCCGTGACGGATTCGAAAAGGAAGGGTGAGCCCAAGGCGCGGAGGCGGGCGTAGACTGACACCGGCGTCTCTAGGTCGGCCATCATGTCGAGGCACACCGGGATGAGATCGGACTTCTGGGCCAACTGGCGGAAGGTAGCTTGGTCAGGGACAAGGCTCACATCGCCATTTAGAAGGCATCGGCCCCCGGTTGGAAACCATTTAAACCGACTCCAAGCCTAATGCGGCCCAATGCCCGGGCTTATGCCTTGCCCGGTGCGGTCCAGCGACCCCACAGCGAAAGCGGTAGCAGGCGGCCATTCCCTTCCTGCTTCAGGGCCAGTTCGCCGATATCAATCTTACCACCTAGGCCGCGGGTGTTCTCCTCGAGCAGGTTGTGGCAAAGGATGGAAGAGGCGTCGATGGTGTAGACCGTCAGCAGGATGAACTGGGCCTGCGGGGAGAGGAGTTCGCGGCAGGCGCGCAGGAGCGGGGCGAGGTCGCGTTCGACTTTCCAGAATTCACCGGTGGGGCCGCGGCCGAAGGCGGGCGGGTCGAGCATGATGGCTTCGTACTTGTTGCCGCGCTTCACCTCGCGCTTCACGAAGGTCATCGCGTCCTCGATGATCCAACGGATCGGCTCCTCGGCCATGCCGGAGAGCTCCTGGTTGCGGCGGCCCCAGGCCACGGCGGGCTTGGAGGCGTCGACATGCGTCACATGCCAGCCCGCTTGGGCGGCGCCGAGCGAAGCGGCGCCCGTGTAGCCGAAGAGATTGAGCAGGCGGGGGCGGGGTTCGAGCTTCTGGGGGCGCGAGGCGACCCATTTCCAATGCGGCGACTGTTCGGCGAAGACGCCGAACTGCTTGGAATTATCCATGAACCGGAGCTGGAAGCGGAGCTTGCCGAGCCGGGTCTCCCATTCCTTGGGGCAGTTGCCCTTGAGCTTCCAGCGGCCTTCACGGCCGCCTTCTTCGTGCTCGGCGACAGCGCGGGCCCATTCGGCGGGGGGCAGGGATTTGCTCCACCAGGCCTTGGGCTCGCTACGGATCATGCGGACGCCGCCGATTTCCTCGAGTTTGAACCCGTCGCCGGAATCGAGGAGGCGATGTCCCTCCCAGTCGCTGACTAGTACGCTGATTTCCACGCCGGCATCGTGGCTAACCTGCGGACGGGAGGGAAGCCCGCTTTTGCTCGCCAAAACTTTTTCCACCCTTCCTCTTGGCGTTGATGACGAGAGAGCTAGCCAGCGCGCGCTGGGAGACAAAGGTCTCCGGCCTCGTCATGCTCACCTCCGACTGGACGGGTCCGGGCCTGCCGCCGCTCTCCCTGAATCCGCCTGCCCGCCTGACTTTACTCGAGCCGGCCGACGTACGTGCCTGGGCGCTGCGTTCGGGGCATTGGCTGGAAGCCGGTCGCGTGCACTTCTTTTTCTGGAAGGCTCTCTGCCCTGAGGTCGCCGAGGGTACGGTCAGCGTGGCCGGCCTGTTCAATGATTGGGGCAAAGCCGTCGATATGGAGCGCTGGGTCCTGAATCCAGTCTGCGTCGCCGGTGCCGAAGGTTTCGAGCTGAGCGTCGCCTTCGAGGACGTCTTCGGCGCAACCGATGAGTTCGAGTTCAAGTTCTTGCGCGATGGCGGTCGCTGGGTGGAGCCGCCGCACGATGCCGACAACATCCGTCGCTCCGCCGACAACCATCGCAACCTGATCGTCTCACGTCGCCGGACCGACAAACATGTCTTCCGTTTCCATGCGGCGGACGCCGATCCGGCCGCTGCCCCGGTGCGGATGATCTTCGCGACACCGGACCTGCTTGAGCTCGGCGACATTCTCGCCTCCGATCCACTCGATGTGCTCGAGCCGCCGGGTAATTTCGGCGCGCTCGTCGGCGTCCGCTCGACACAGTTTCGCGTCTTCGCTCCGCGCGCCCGGGCCGTCGAGGTCAGCTGGCGTAACCCCGCCGGTGGCGCGAGCCATCTCCTCGCGCTCAAGCCCGAAGGGCAGGGCGCCTGGTCGGCCACGCATCCGGAAAATCTTGCCGGCTCATATTACTGGATCGCCGTCGCTTCGAGCGAGGCCGGCACCCAGGAGCGTTTCGGCGAGACGCAGCTTGTCGACCCTTGGGCACGCGCGGTCGTCGGCCCGCAGCAGGCCGCAGGCATCGTGATTGGGACGGAATCATTGGCTCCTTTTGCGGACGACTTCGTGCCGCCGGCCGTCGAGGACCTCGTCATTCTCGAAGGACACCTGCGCGATCTACTCGGCCTCGCCGAGGGCGCACCTTCCGCCGGCGGCTATCGCGACCTCGCCCGTTATGTCCGCTCGCAGGGCAACTACCTGCGTGCGCTGGGGGTGAACGCACTCGAGCTCCTGCCGTGCGCGGAGTTCGAGCATGCGGACAAGGAAGAATATCATTGGGGCTACATGCCCGTCAGCGCGTTCGGAGTCGCCAATCAATACGCTTCCGCGCCGGGCGTCGTCGCGATGGAGGAGTTCCGCGATCTCGTGCGCGCCTGCCATGAGGCCGGCCTCGCCGTCATCATGGACGTGGTGCTCAATCATTTCGGTTCCCCTAACGGACTCGGTGCCATCGACGCGCCTTATTATTACCGCGTCGACGCGCAGGGCGAACTGACGAACTGGAGCGGCTGCGGTAACGATGTGCGCGCGGAAGCGCCGATGTTCAAGCGCCTCGTGCACGCGGCGCTGCGGCATTGGACCGAGACGCTCGGCGTCGACGGCGTGCGCCTCGACCTCGCGGAGCTGCTCGGCACGCCGCTGCTGCGCGAGATCGAAGCCGACTTCCGCGTGCGCGCCCCGCAGAAGATTCTCATCGCCGAGCCGTGGAGCTTCCGTGGCCATGCGGCCCGCGACCTCGACGACAGCACGTGGACCAGCTGGGACGATGCGTTTCGCGAATTCCTGCCGGCTTACGTCCGTGGGCATGTCAAGGCCGCGGACCTGCTGCATCATGTCGCCGCGTGCGCGATCCGTCCGTCGGCCCGCCTACGTTACGCGCAGTCGCACGATGACATGGCTTGGCTGGATCGTATCACCGAGCGAGCCGACTCCGATGCGCTCGACCCCGCGCCGAACGACGTCCTGCGCACGCGCATGATGCACGTCGTCCTCCTTTGCGCCGCGGGAGTGCCCATGCTGTGCGCCGGCCAGGATTTCCTGATGACCAAGCGCGGCGTCGGTAATACGTGGCGTCGCCGCGACCTGAATCGGCTGGATCCCGTTCGTTTGGAGCGTTTTCGGGCCGAACACGAGTTCGTCGCTCGCCTTATCGGTTTCCGCCTTTCGGCCGCGGGTGCGGCCATGCGCCCACGCCAAGCGGTCACGGGCGGATGGATGCAGGTCACGCATCAAGAGGGCGGCGAGGCCTTCGTTGCGGTCCTCAACGCCGATGGCGCGCTCGGGGCGGCCCGCGTGCTCCTGGCCTGCAATCCGCATGACCATGAGGTCAGCCTTGAACTCCCGCGCACCGGCAACTGGACGCCTGTGGTCGTCTCGCCGTTCCCCTCCTGCCTCCATGCGCCTGGGCCCGTTCCGCGGATCGAAGCGGGCAGGGTGGTTTTACCGCCTTTGGCCTCCGCCGTCTGGTCGGCTGGAGCCTGATTCGCATTCTCGCTTGCCAATAGGGGTCGGCAGGGCCTTTTTCATCCCTTTCCCGCTCCCGCGAGAACCCACTCTTCTATACACCACACCATGGCCACCAAAGTAGCTATTAACGGATTCGGCCGCATCGGCCGTCTCGTCTTCCGCGCCCTCGTCGAACAGGGCCACCTCGGCACGACCTTCGACGTCGTCGCCGTTGGCGATATCGTCCCTGCGGACAACCTCGCCTACCTCCTGAAGTACGACTCCACGCAGGGTCGCTTCAATGGCACCGTCTCCTCCAAGAAGTCCTCCCCGGACAAGTTGGAAGACGACGTTCTCGTCGTGAACGGTAAGGAAATCCTCGTGGTTTCCGCCCGCACCCCGGCCGAACTGCCTTGGAAGGCCCTCGGCGTCCAAGTCGTCATCGAGTCCACTGGTCTCTTCACCGAAGCCGCCAAGGCCAAGGGTCACATCGAAGCCGGCGCCAAGAAGGTCATCATCTCCGCTCCGGCCAAGGATGAAGACATCACCGTCGTCATCGGCGTCAACGACGACAAGTACGACGCGGCTGTCCACCACATCATTTCTAATGCTTCCTGCACCACGAACTGCCTCGCGCCGCTCGTCCACGTGCTGCTGAAGGAAGGTTTCGGCGTCGCCGAAGGCCTGATGACCACCGTCCACGCTTACACCGCTACCCAGAAGACCGTCGACGGTCCGTCCAAGAAGGATTGGAAGGGTGGCCGTTCCGCCGCGATCAACATCATCCCGTCCGCCACCGGCGCCGCCCGCGCTGTCGCCCTCGTGATTCCGGAAGTGAAGGGCAAGCTGACTGGCATGGCCTTCCGCGTGCCGACCCCGACCGTCTCGGTCGTCGATCTCACCGTCAAGACCGTCAAGGAAACCTCCCTCGCCGAGATCAAGGCCGCCCTCAAGAAGGCGTCCGAGACCTACATGAAGGGTATCCTGGCCTACACCGACGAAGAAGTGGTCTCCTCCGACTTCATTCACGATAAGAGCTCGTCGATCTTCGACGCCGGCTCCTCGATCGAGCTGAACAAGAACTTCTTCAAGCTCATCAGCTGGTACGACAACGAGTGGGGCTACTCCAACCGCGTCGTCGAGCTCCTGGGCAAGGTCACGGCCAAGCTCTAAGCCTCGCTTAGATTCCTCCGCGACAGGCGGCCCATCCGGGTCGCCTGTCTTGTTTTAGGCCCCAGACGGGGTGGGGGTGGGCGGTTACGAGGGTTTGCGAGGCCGTGGGTGGTTTGTTCTTCCCACCCTTGGCCTTACGCCTTTCTCTGCTCCTTTCACCACCATGCCTGCTCCTACCCTCCGCGAACTCGGCTCCGTCAAAGGCCAGCGTGTCCTCGTCCGTGTCGACTTCAACGTCCCCCAGGACAAGAAGACCGGCGCCATCACGAATACCCAGCGTATCGCCGCGGCCCTGCCGACGATCAAGTTCCTGCTCGAAGCTGGCGCCTCTCTGGTGCTCATGTCCCACCTCGGTCGTCCGGATGGCAAGGTCGTCGAGAAGTTCTCCCTCCGCCCCGTGGCCGCCGAGCTCGAGAAGCTCCTCGGCAACCCGGTGAAGTTCGTCGCCGCCTGCGTGGGCGCCGAGGCCGAAGCCGCCGCCAAGGCCCTCCAGCCGGGCGAGATCCTGCTCCTTGAAAACCTCCGCTTTCACATCGAAGAAGAGGGCAAGGTGAAGCTCGAAGACGGCACCAGCCAGAAGGCTGACCCCGCTAAAGTGGCTGAATTCAGGGCCTCTCTCTCGCGTCTGGGCGACGTCTACGTGAACGACGCCTTCGGCACCGCGCACCGCGCTCACTCCTCGATGGTCGGGGTTAACCTCTCCCGCAAGGCCGCTGGCTTCCTCCTCGAAGCCGAGCTCAAGGCCTTCGACACCGTGCTGAACAACCCGCAACGCCCGCTCCTCGCCATCCTCGGCGGCGCCAAGATCGCCGACAAGATCCCCCTCATCCGCAACCTCATCGAGAAGGCTGACGAGATCATCATCGGTGGCGGCATGGCCTACACCTTCCGCAAGATCTGCGACGGCATGGAGATCGGTAATTCCCTCTACGACGCCGAAGGCGCCAAGATCGTCCAAGAGCTGCTCGACAAGGCCAAGGCCCGAGGCGTCAAGGTTACGCTCCCGGTCGACTTCCTCTGCGGCGACAAGTTCTCGCCTGATTCCAACACCCAGCCTG
>CALEEU010000217.1 GCA_937875975.1 uncultured Opitutia bacterium
GCGGGGCTTATTTTGCTATGCTTTCGCTTAGACTCGGCTCGCCTCGGGGGCGAAAACTTCGTCAGGACGGAAGAAACGGCGAACCTCAGCATCCGCGGCGGCGGGGCTGTCGGAGGCGTGGCAGACATTACGCATCATCTCGGTGCCGAAATCGCCACGGATGGTGCCCTTAGGAGCCACTTTGGAATTGGTCGGTCCGAGGAGTTCGCGGACGCGGGAGATGACATTGTCGCCGACGAGGACGGCGACGATGACCGGACGAGAGGACATGAACGCCTCGATCTCCGGGTAGAAGGGCTTGTCGGCGACGTGGGCGTAATGCTCGCGAAGCTGAGCCGACGTCAGGCGGGTCATCTTGCTGGCCTGGATTTCGAAGCCAGCGGCTTCAAAGCGAGCGAGGACGGTGCCGCACAGACGGCGCTCCATGCAGTCGGGCTTAAGGATGATAAGAGTCTTTTCCATAGGGTGCCCCTCGTACTGAAGGGTCGTTCACTCTTCGATTTTAAGGCCAAAAACACAAGCCCGAACCTTAAGATACCATTAAAACCCTCTCAAACACCCTTGAAAACGAGGCAAATCGCCTGAACGGCGAGGCCTTTCCCCTGCCCGATCGAATCCATGCCTTCATTGGTCGTAGCCTTGACACCCACCTGGGACGGGGAAATTCCCATGATTCCGGCCATCTTGGCTTTCATCGCCTCGACGTGGGCCATGACCTTGGGGCGCTCCCCGATGATCACGATATCGATATTGCCGACCACCCAGCCACCGTTGGCCCTCGCTTCGGCGACGGCCTTTTTGACGATCGCGGCGGAATCCAATCCCTTGATAGCATCATCGGTGTTGGGGAAATAATGCCCGATGTCGCGCAAGCCAGCCGCACCGAGAATCGCATCAGCGGCGGCATGCAGCACCACATCGGCATCGGAGTGCCCATCCGGACCGACGTCCGAAGGGATATTCACACCGCCCAGGATGCAGGGACGGCCGGCAACCAGCGGGTGGATATCATACCCGAGACCGACGCGAAAGGCTGGCTGGGGCTGGATCATGCCCCGTTCTTAGGAGATATTACGGCCAAAGGGAAGCCCTCGCACAAAACCCTTGAAACGCCCTCCCCGAGGAGGCAATTTGTGGGCCTGTCAGTCTTAAGGCGCGGTAGCCAAGTGGTAAGGCCGGGCTCTGCAAAAGCCCCATGCGTCGGTTCAATTCCGACCCGCGCCTCCAGTTTAAAACAAGAAGGGCGTCCCGAACCAGGACGCCCTTCTTCTTGCCTGACGATGGCCTTAGCGGACGGTCTTGCTGAGGTTGGCGACGCCGTTGACCTTCGAGTTCACGCGCAGGCGCAGACCGTTGAGGCGGATGAAGCCCGTCGCGTCGTCCTGGTTGTAAGCCTTGGTCGGATCCGCTTCCATGGTGGCGATGTGCGGATTGTAGAGCGAACGCGGGCTCTTGCGGCCAGCGACGTAGACGCAGCCCTTGTAGAGCTTCACGCGGACGGTACCGGTGACGTTGCGCTGGGACTCGGTGATGAGGGCCTGGAGGGCGAGGCGCTCCGGAGCATACCAGAAGCCGTTGTAGACGAGCGTAGCGTAGCGCGGGACGAGTGAGTCGCGCAGGTTCATCACCTCGCGGTCCATGGTCAGGGACTCGATCTGACGGTGGGCAAAGTGCAGAATCGTGCCGCCCGGGGTCTCGTAGACTCCGCGGCTCTTCATACCGACGAAGCGATTCTCGACCATGTCGACGCGGCCGACGCCATGGCGGCCACCAATCTTATTGAGGGTACGCATGACGCCGAGGGGATCGAGCTTCTTGCCGTTGACGGCGACGCAGTCGCCCTGACGGAACTCGAGTTCAGCGTACTCGGCCTTGTTCGGAGCATCCTCCGGGGAAACGGAGAGCTTGAACATGGCCTTGTTCGAAGGATGGAAAGCGTCCATCCACGGGTCCTCGAGGATGCCAGCCTCGAACGAGATGTGCAGGAGGTTGCGGTCGGAGGAGTAAGGCTTCTTGGCGCTGGCTTCGACCGGGATCTTGTGGTCGGCGCAATAGGCGATCATCTCAGCGCGGCCGGGGAAATCCTTACGGAAGGCTTCGTTGCGCCAAGGGGCGATGATCTCGAGATCCGGGGCGAGGGCGGCGCAGGTGAGCTCAAAGCGAACCTGGTCGTTACCCTTGCCGGTGGCGCCGTGAGCGATGGCGGTGGCGCCTTCCTTGCGAGCGATCTCGACCATGCGTTTAGCGATGAGCGGGCGCGCGATGGAGGTGCCGAGGTAGTACTGACCTTCGTAGATGGCGCTGGCCTGCATCATCGGGAAGATGAAATCACGGGCGAACTCGGCTTGGAGGTCGTCGATGTAAAGCTTGGAGGCGCCGGTCTTCATGGCCTTCTGCTTAAGGCCTTTGAGCTCATCTTCTTGGCCGATGTCGGCGCAGAACGCGATCATCTCGGCGTTGTGCTTGTCCTTGATCCAGGAAAGGAGGACGGAGGTATCGAGGCCACCGGAGTAGGCCAGGACGATTTTCTTCTTCTTGCTCATGTTAGTGGGATGGAAAAATCAACCGCGATGGGCGGCGAGGTGGGCGAGGATGGCTTTCTGCACGTGCAAGCGATTCTCGGCTTGGTCGAAGATGATGCTCTGCTTGCTCTCGAGCACCTCGGCGGAGACTTCCTCGCCGGGGTGAGCCGGGAGACAGTGCATGAAATAGGCGGAGGGCTTGGCCAAAGACATCAGCTTCGCGTTGACCTGATAAGGCTGCATGGTGCGCAGGCGCTCGGCCTTCTCGGCTTCCATACCCATGCTTACCCAGACGTCGGTGTAGACCATGTCGGCACCCTTCACGGCGGAGGCAGGGTCGGTGGAGAAAGTGAAGGTCTCTGGCAGACCGTCCTTCTTCAGTTGGGCGCGAATCTCGGCACTGGGCTCATAGCCAGCCGGACCGGAGAGCGCGATCTCGACGCCGAGGGCGGCACCACCGAGCACAAAGGAGTTGGCCATGTTGCAGGCCGTATCGCCAAGGAAGGCGACCTTCTTGCCCTTGAGCGAGGCGGCGTACTGTTCCGGACGGCCAGGCGCGTAGCGTTCGGCGAGCGTGAACATGTCCGTCATGAACTGGCACGGATGCAGGAAGTCGGACAGTGCGTTGACAATCGGCATCGTGCCGCAGCGAGCGAATTCCGCGAGGAGGCTGTGTTCGTGGCAACGAATGACCATGCCATGGAGATAACGCGAAAGAACACGTGCGGTGTCCGCCACGGTCTCACCGCGAGAGATCTGGAGGTCATCGGCGTTGAGCATCACCGGCTGACCGCCGAGCTCATGGACGCCGACCTGGAAGGAGACGCGGGTACGGGTGCTCTTCTTGAAGAACATCAGGCCCCAAGACTGGTGCGCGAGGGCAACCCCAGCGGATTTGCCCCGTCCGGCCTTGAGCGCTGCAGCCGCGGCGAAGACCTGGGCCGTTTCGGCCGGACTCAGGTCGGTCTCCTTTAGGAAATGACGCATCTCGGAAAGCGTTTGAACATAGGCCTCAAGCCCTGTTTGGACAGAGGAAAATAAAGGTGAAAACCGCTTAGGCGGTCTTCCATCCGCCAAGGACCTGACGCAGGATTGCCACAGCCTCGGCCAGCTCCTCGGGAGAGGCGTTGAGCGGAGGGAGTAGACGCACGGCCACCCCGCCCGCCGGAGCGGTCAGGATACCCGCCTCGCGCAGGGCGGCGACAACCGGAACTGGGTCGATATGAAGGATAACGCCGACCATGTAGCCGGCACCGCGCACTTCCTTCACGAGGTCAGGTCGGAGCTCGACCAGTTTGTGGAGTTCGGCATGCCAGCTGACCGAGCGCTCGGCCACCTTGGCAACGAGCTGTTCGGATTCGAGAATCTCGAGAACAGCCAAACCAGCGGTGGCCGCCAGCGGACCTCCGCCGAAGGTAGTGCCATGCGAACCGGCCTGGAAAAGGTCGTCGTGAGGAGGCGCCATCCAGATTGCCCCAATCGGGAAGCCGCCGCCGAGGCCCTTGGCCATGGCGATCGCATCAGGCTTCACGCCGGCGAACTCATAGGCGAAGAACTTGCCAGTCCGGCCGATGCCGCACTGGATTTCGTCGATCATGAAGAGCACATTACGCTCGCGACAAATCTGCTCAACGCCGCGCAGGAAATCGGCTTTGGCCGGATTCACGCCGCCTTCGCCCTGAATCGATTCGATCAGGACGGCAGCGGTAGTCTTGGCGTCGATGGCCTTATCCCAGGCGGCGAGGTCGTTGAGCGGTACGGCGGTGAAACCGGACAGCAGCGGACGGAAGCCTTTCTGGATCTTCTCCTGCGGCGTGGCGGACATGCCGCCGAAGGTGCGGCCGTGGAAAGCCTTCTCGGCGACGATGACTCCGATGCAGACTCCTTCAGCGCCAGACTTACGCTGACCATGGAGACGGGCGAGTTTGAGCAGGCCTTCGTTAGCTTCGGCGCCACTGTTGCAGAAGATGACGCGACCCGGGCCACAACGCTGCGCGAGGGCATGGGCGAGCTGGCCTTGCGGCTCATTGCGGTAGAGATTGCTGACGTGGACCAGCTTGCCGGCCTGCTCGGAGACGCGCTTGACCCAGTGCGGGTGGGCGTGGCCGACAGCGTTGACAGCGATGCCTGAGGCGAAATCCAGGTAGCGCTTACCGGCGGCGTCCCAGACGTACGTCCCCTGCCCCTTCACGAGCGTGATGGGCGGAGCGCCGTAGTTATGGGCGACATTGTCCGCGTAGTTCGCGGCGGTAGGATCTGTGGACGGGCCGTTCATTAACCGTGGACGATTTCGGTGCCGATACCCTTATCGGTGAAGACCTCGAGCAGGAGCGCATGCGGGACGCGGCCGTCGATGAAGTGCACGCGGCGGACGCCTTCCCTTAGGGCCTTCACGGCGCTATCGACCTTCGGGATCATCCCGCCAGCGATGACGCCCTTGCGCTTGAGTTCGTCGACTTCGCTGACCTTGAGCGTCGTAATGAGGGAGGTCGGATCCTTCTCGTCGGCGAGCAGGCCCGGGACATCGCTCATGAAGATCAGGCGGCGGGCGCGGAGGGAATTGGCCACAGCGGCGGCGGCGACGTCGGCGTTCGTATTGTAAGCCTGGTCATCGGCGTCGAGCGCGATGGGCGAGACGACCGGCAGGTGGCCATCGGCGAGCGCCTTCTTGATCAGCTTCGTTTTCACGAACTTGATGTCGCCAACGAAGCCAATATCGACCGGCTCGCCCTTGTCATCAGTACCGAAGTGCTTCTCGCAAAGATTGACGTGGTTGCCCGGCATGCCGAGCGGGTTAGCACCGCGCGCCTTGAGGGATTCGCAGATTTGTCCGTTGATCTCGATGTTGAGGGTTTCTTCGACGATCTTGACCGTCGCGGCGTCGGTGACGCGCATGCCGCCCCGGAACTCGGATTTGATGCCGGCCTTATCCATGGCCCGGGTGATGGCCTTGCCGCCGCCGTGGACGACGACGACCTGGATGCCGACGGCGGCCAGGAAGGCGATGTCCGTGGCGACACGGTCGCGGCCTTCGGGACTCGGATCGTCCATGAAGCTGCCGCCGTACTTCACCACGAAGGTGGAGCCACGGAACTTGTGGATGTAGGGAAGTGCCTCGAGAAGGACCTCGGCTTTTTGCGTGGCAGGAATGCTCATCTTACGGAAGGGAGTGTCGGGATTGCGGACGGGTGAGTAAACGGAAAACCTTACTCGCTCTTGTTGTAGTTCACGTAGCCGTCGGTGAGGTCCGCGGCCAGGAGCCGGAACTTTGCGTCGCCGAGGTTGAGCTTGAGCCGGACGGCGAAACGGGCGGCCTTCACGACCAGCTTCCACTGGGGCTTGTTCTCGGGCAGGGGCTTGCCGCCGAGGACGGCCGGGATGTCGTCGTAATAGATGTCCAGCTTGGCTTCATCGAGGCCGGTGCGGGCGTAGCCGGCGGCATCGGCGAGGCGGCCCCAGTTAGGGTCTTCACCATACCAGGAGGATTTCACCAGGAGGGAGTTGCCGATGGCGCGGGCGATCTTCTCGGCGTCGGCGCGGGTGCGGGCGCCTTCGATTTCCACGGACACGACCTTGGTGATCTTCTCGCCGTCACCGACGATTTTCTCGGCCAGCGCGAAGCAGACCTTATCGAGAGCTTCCTGGAACAGGGTCCGGAGGCCGGCGGGGGCGGACGCGCCCACGGACACACCCGAGACGCCCGAAGCAAGCAGCAGGACGGTGTCGTTGGTGGACATGTCGCCGTCGACGCTGACGCAATTGAAGGACTGATCCGAAGAGGATTTCAGGGCCGTCTTGAGTTCTGCTGGCGAGGCCGCCGCGTCGGTGCAGACGAAGGCCAGCATCGTAGCCATGTTAGGCTCAATCATGCCGGCGCCCTTGGCGATGCCCGCGATGGTGATAGTCTTTCCTTCCCAGACGAAGCGCGCGGTGACGGACTTCGGACGGGTATCGGAGGTAAGGATGGCGTTAGCGGAGCGGACGCCTTCGGCGGCGTCGCGCGAAAGACGGGAGGCCGAAACTCTGATGCCCTCGGCGACCTTGGCCATCGGGAGCAGCTCACCGATTCGGCCGGTGGAGCAGACGAGGAACGCTTCGGAAGGGGCGCCTACAGCGGCCGCGGCAAGCTTCGCCATCGCAACCGCGTCAGCATCGCCTTGGGCGGCCGTGCAGGCGTTAGCGTTACCGCTATTACCGACGATGCCACGAATCTTGTCCGCGGAGACGGCGAGCACCTGCTGGCAGAAGCGCACCGGGGCGGCCTTCACATCGTTGGTCGTGAAGACGCCGGCGGCGGCGCACGGCTGGTCAGCGACGACGAGCGTCAGGTCAAGGCGGTCGAGACCCTTGTTACGGATGTCGCAGCCGGCGGCGCCGACACGGAAGCCGGGCACGTCGGAGACGCCCGGCGAATCATTGGTGAACTCGATGGACATGGAAAATTAGCGGAGGCCTTCGGACTCGTCCCACCCCATCATCAGGTTGAGGTTCTGGACCGCCTGGCCGCCGGCACCCTTCAGGAGATTGTCGATCACCGAGGTGATGATGAGATTGCCCGTGCGCGCGTCGGCGACGACGGAGCAGGAGACCCGGTTGGTATTAGCGACGTGCGCGGTATCAGGGAACTCGCCCGACTTGAGCAAGGTCACGAAGGGTCGGCCAGCATAGGCCTTCTGCCACACGGCTTCGACCTGCGCGACGGTGACGCCGGGGGCGGGCACGACGATGGTCGTGGCGATGCCACGGTGCATCGGCGCGAGGTGCGGGTTGAACTGGACCACGACCGGCTGGCCGGCGGCGACGCCGAACTGCTCCTCGATCTCGGCGATATGCCGGTGACCAGGGATGCCGTAGGCCTTGATTGAGCTGTCACGCTCGGAGAACAGAAAGGCGACATCGGCTTTCTTGCCGGCGCCGGAGACGCCGCTGTAAGAGTTAATGATCAGCCGGCCGGGCTCGGGCTTAAGCAGACCCGCGCGGAGGAGGGGCACCAGCGGAACCTGGATGCTGGTCGGGTAACAACCCGGGCAGGCGATGAGCTTCGCGGATTTCCACGCGTCATTGGTCTGCAACTCCGGGATGACGTAATGGGCCTGCGCGACGAGCGCCGGCGCCGGATGGTCGTGGCCGTAATACTTTTTGTACAACCCGAGGTCGCGCAGACGGAAGTCGGCGGAAAGATCGAGCACCCGCTTGCCGGCCGCCACGAGCGGCTGGGCGTATTCGGCGGCGACGCCGTGCGGCAGCGCCAGGAACCAGACGTCCACGTCCGACTTCGCGCACTCCTCGGGGGAGGATGCGGAGAAGACCAAGAGGGGGTCGACGATACCGCGGAGGCGCGGGATCTCTTCGGCCACGGACTTGCCGGCCAAGGTGCGGGAGCAGACCGCGGCGAGCTTGACCCGCGGGTGGCGGGCCAAGACGCGGACGAGCTCCTCCCCGGTGTAACCGGAGGCGCCGACGATGCCGACCTTGGTCAGGTTTTGGGTCATGGCTTGAGAGAATAGGTGGGTTTGATGACGAAGTGATGGCGGGACACGGGGAACTGGGCAACAAAAAGGCCCCGGGGTGCCGGGGCCTTCGAGGTTTCCTGTCTCTTTGCGGATTAACGCTTGGAGAACTGGAAGCGCTTGCGGGCACCAGGACGGCCGGGCTTCTTACGTTCGCGCATACGACCATCGCGGGTAAGGAGACCTTCTTTCTTGAGAGGAGCGCGGAGGGTGGCGTCCATCTTCTGGATCGCGCGAGCGAGACCATGGGAGATGGCACCAGCCTGGCCGTTGGGGCCGCCGCCGATCACGCGGACAATGACGTCGAGCTGGCCATCGAGGCCGGCGGTCGTGATCGGGAGGGTGGCGGACTTCACCAGGGCCTCGGTGTAAAGGTATTCTTCGACGGGCTTGCCGTTGACGACGATGACGCCGGTACCGCGGGAAAGGCGGATGCGGGCCGAGGCGGTCTTACGACGGCCGACGGCAAGGATAGCAGAGGACTTGGCGCTCATTTAAAAAGGGTAAGGGCGATTAGACCTTCTTAGCCTCGGGGAAAGGCTGAGGGTTGTTGGCGGCCTGGTCATGCTTGTCGCCGGCGTAGACGCGCAGCTTAAGGAGCATGGCATTGGCGAGGCGGTTCTTAGGGAGCATGCCCTTGACGGCATGGGTCACGATGAACTCAGGGCGACGCTCACGCATGGCGGCGGCGGTACGGCGGTAGGCGGTACCGACCCAACCGGTGTAGAACATGTAGGTCTTGTCCTCTTCCTTGGAACCCGTGAGGCGTACCTTGTCGGCGTTGATCACGATGACGTAATCGCCGGTGTCGACGTGGGGGGTGTAGGTGGGCTTGTGGCGGCCGCGGAGAATATTGGCGATTTTGACAGCGAGTCGGCCCAGGATCTGGTCCTTGGCGTCAACGACGTACCAGGTCTTGTCCTTGAGCTGCACGTTCTTGGCTAGCGTGGTCTTCATAAAGAGGGAAAGCGGGAACATGAGAAAGGACCCCCCTCCGTCAACACCCGAATGCACCCCAGAGCGGGTGTGCCTTAAATAGGCCAAAAATAAGGGAGGCGCGGTCTTAAGCCACGCCTCCCTGCCCTACCCTATAAGGAGGGTCGGATTAGAAGCGGAAGTTGGCGAAGACGCGGGCCCAGACGGCGGAGCCGGCGGTCTTGAGCTGGCTATCGGTGTTATAGGCCCAGTTGGCCCCCACGCCGAGCTCAGCACCCCGGCCGACCTGACGGGTCAGGTCCAAGGAGGCGCCCAGGTAGCCGTAGGAGTTGCGCGTTGCGAAGCTGGTGGTGGCGGCGTCGGTGAGGCCGCCGTAGAACTTGGCCTCGATCTCGGAGCCGGAAAGACCGATGTTGGAACCGGCGAAGGACTTGGAACCGGCGAGCTCGACGGTCAGCTGCTCGAGATCGGTGCTGTAATAGACATAGGCCGAAGGCTTGAGGGCGAGGTTAGCGAGGGAAAAGCCGAGGTAGATCTCGGAGTTAGCGGAGATCTGGGTGAAACCGTCGGCGCCGATGGTGCGAGCCGTGCGGGTCGTCAGGCGCTGATAACCGAGGTCGAGCTCACCGAAGGCGACGTCCTTACGCAGGCCGAAGGTGTACGTGCGCTCCATGGCGTCGGCGTTGAAGAAGTTGGCGTAGGCCGAGGTTCCGTTAAGACCCGGAAGAGTGTAGTCCAAGGTGACGGCAGCCTGGAAGAGGCCGTCGACGTCGGAGCGCTCGATGCCGCGGAAGACGTTCTTGCCGTTCCACGAGGCGCTGCCGCGCAGGGAGAGATCCGTCGTGGCGGCCGCAACGGGCGCCGGAGCGGGGCTCTGGGCGTTGACGCCGGCGACGAAGACGGAAAGGGCGAGGGCGGTGAGGGCGTGTTTCATGGCGTGATGTCTAGGCCTTTATTTCCGCCCAAAAACAGACCGTTGGCAAGCCCCAAGGGGCCGCCAACGGCGTGGTGCGGATTGCGTGACGAACCAGTGCGATTACATCGACGCGATGATCGCGTCGCCGAACTCCGAGCACTTGATCTCGGTCGCGCCCTGCATCTGGCGGGCGAAGTCGTAAGTGACGCGGCCGCCGCCGATCGCGCCGTTGAGGCCCTTGAGCACGAGGTCGGCCGCTTCGGTCCAACCCATGTAGCGGAGCATCATCTCGCCCGAGAGCACGACGGAACCCGGATTGACGACGTCCTTGTCGGCGTACTTGGGAGCGGTGCCGTGGGTGGCCTCGAAGATCGCGTGGCCGGTGAGGTAGTTGATGTTGCCGCCGGGAGCGATGCCGATGCCGCCGACCTGCGCCGCGAGGGCGTCGGAGAGGTAGTCGCCGTTGAGGTTGAGGGTCGCGATGACGTCGAAGTCGGTCGGACGGGTGAGGATCTGCTGCAGGGTGATGTCGGCGATCGCGTCCTTGATGACCAGGCCGGCACCCGGCTTGCCTTCCGGGATCTTGCACCAAGGTCCGCCGTCGATTTCCTCGGCGCCGAACTCGCTCTTGGCGAGGTCGTAGCCCCACTTCATGAAGGCGCCTTCGGTATACTTCATGATATTGCCCTTATGGACGAGGGTCAGCGACTTGCGTTTGTTCTCGATGGCGTACTGGATGGCCGAACGGATGAGGCGCTCGGAGCCCGGGCGGGAGACCGGCTTGATGCCGAGGCCGACGGTGGCGGGCTGTTCGGCGCCGAAACGGATCTTCTTAAACTCCTTCGGGAAATTCGTCTTGATGAAGTCGAGGGTCTTGAGGGCGATCTCGGAGCCCGCTTCGAAGTCGATACCGGCGTAGATGTCCTCGGTGTTCTCGCGGAAGATCACCATATTGACCTTACCAGGGTTCTTCACCGGAGAAGGCACGCCGGTGAACCACTGCACGGGACGGAGGCAGACGTAGAGGTCGAGTTGCTGACGGAGGGCGACGTTGAGCGAACGGATGCCGCCGCCGGTCGGCGTGGTCAGCGGGCCCTTGATGCCGACGAGGTAGTCGCGGAAAGCGGTGAGCGTCGCCTCAGGCAGCCAGTCGCCGGTCGCCTTGAAGGACTTCTCGCCTGCGAGAACTTCGAGCCACTCGATCTTGCGCTTGCCGGCGTAGGCCTTGGCAACCGCGGCGTCGAGGACACGGACGGAGGCACGCCAGATGTCCGGACCGGTGCCGTCGCCTTCGATGAAGGGGACGACCGGATGGTCTGGGACGGTCAGTTTGCCGTTGGCGATCGTGATACGGCCGGATGCGGGGGAGCTCATAGTAAGAAGGCAGATAACAAACCGTGTTCAGGGGGCCTCTTTCAAGCCAATACGCTGGTCGGCATCGTGGGGAAAAGAAAAGGACCCCCTTGCGAGGGTCCTTGTTATGACCGGGAGTGCCGGCGCCATCCGCCCCGAGGGACGGAAAAGACTAGGAAGAATTACTTCTTCTTAGCTTTGGTGGCCTTCTTGGCGCTCTTCTTAGCAGCAGCCTTCTTTTTAGCCATAGGTGTGTCCTTTTTTTGGATCGTTGTTGGGTTTGAGGGCAGCGCCTGAAGCGCCACCCTGACGATTCGCCCCACGCTCACCCGGGCGTTGCGCGCCTGGCGGGTGATACGAGTACGGAGCTCCGACGGTACGCGGAAAGAAACCTGGCGGGACCGGGTGGTCTCCAGGGAAGGACGAGAGTCGTCGTAACGGTTGAGCGCATGACGGATCACTTCGCTCAAGGTGCTCAAACCGGACCGATGCTGGAAGGCGACCACTTCAGAGTGGAGCTTCGGGGGAAGCGACACGGTGATGAGGCTTTCTGCGCTCGGGGTTTCGGTTCGGTTCGTCACGTTGCGGTTAACTCTTGATACGATACATAGGTATAACCTGCGCTTGCGCAAGAGGAAACTTTCATGTCACGGGAACGTCTCCGACGACGCGTAAAAAATCTGTGCATGCGCCGCATCGTAAAGATGAATTCGATACGGCCGGCGACCGTGCGAGCAGTTGACCGACGCGAGGTACGACGACAGGGTGACGTCATGAGCGAACGCGCGCACGGAACGGAACACGAAGCGCCGGGCGAATGGCGAAAACTCGCCTTCCTCGCCGCCGTAAGCGGCGCCTTAGGCCTGCTATCATTGGTCGCCGATCAATTCGGCGATGCCGGCCACGTCTGGGCGCTCATCCTCGTCGCGGGCTCCTGTCTCGCGGGCGGATGGGACGCCGCCATCGACGGATGGGCGGCGCTGAGGGAGCGTCGCATCGACGTCCACCTGCTGATGATCGTCGTGGCGGTCGGCGCCTGGATCGTCGACGCCCAGTGGGAGGGAGCCCTCCTTCTTTTTCTCTTTTCGACCGCCGGTGCCATCGAACATTACGCCATGGACCGCACGCGCGGCGCCATCGACGCCCTCCTCGACAAGTCCCCGAAGCATGCCCGCCGACTGGGTCCAGATGACTCCGAAACCGAGGTGCCAGTGTCCGCCCTCCTCCCGGGCGATCGTATCGCCATCCTGCCCGGCGAACTGGTGCCGGCCGACGGCAAAGTTCTCTCCGGCGAGAGCGCGGTGGACGAGTCGAACCTCACTGGCGAAGCAAAACCCGCCTCTAAACAGGCCGGATCCGATGTCGCCGGGGGTACGCTCAACTCTTGGGGCCGTCTGATTGTCGAAGTCACCCGGGCGGAACGAGACAGCGCCCTCCGACGGATCGTGCGCTTGATCCGGGAAGCTCAGGACAGCAAGGCACCCGCCCAGCGAGCCATCGATAAATGGGGCGACGCTTACGCGATCTTCACGCTGTCCGCCTCAGCCCTCTTCTTCCTCTACCTGCAGTTCACCGCCCCTGACGGCGTCCGTGAAGCCTCCCCTCTCTACCGGGCGATGACGCTGCTGGTGGTGCTCAGTCCGTGCGCCTTGGTCCTTTCCGTCCCCTCGGCCGTGCTCGCCGCCATCGCCGCTGGCGCCCGCCAAGGCATCCTCTTCCGCGGCGGTGCGGCCGTGGAACGCCTGGCCGATGTCGATTGCATCTGCTTCGACAAGACGGGCACACTGACCGCCGGCGTGCCCGAGGTCGCCGCCCTGGAGGTATTCCCTGAAGGCCCCGGCCGCCTGCGCGCCCTCAGCGCCCTGCTCACCCTGGAATCATCGACCACCCACCCCTTCGCCGCCGGCGTGGTCAGTGCCTGCCTTAAAGAAGGGGCGAGCCAGCTCCCGGTCCAAGGCCTTTCCAATTCCCCGGGGCAAGGCGTCTCCGGCACCGTCGCGGGCACCCGTTGGAGCGTCGGCACCCGCGAGTTCGTCGGCGGCGGCATCCTGCCCCCGGCGACGGTCGCCGAAGGAGCCATCGTCAGCGAAGTCTGGGCCTCCGACGGTACGGTCACGATCCGCGCCACGCTCGTCGATCGCATCCGTGACGAAAGCCGCTCGACCTTGGCCTCCCTCCACGCCCGCAAGATCCGTACGGTGATGCTCACCGGCGACCGCGAAGAAGCGGCTGCCGTCGCCGCCCGCCAGGTCGGCATCCAATCCTATGCCGCGGCGCTCACGCCCGACGCCAAGATGGCCGCCATCCGCCGCTACTCCGCCGAAGGCCACGTGGTCGCGATGGTCGGCGATGGGGTCAACGACGCCCCCAGCCTCGCCGCCGCCGACGTCGCCATCGGGATGGGTGGCCGCGGCAGCGACGCCGCCTTGGAGTCCAGCGACCTCGTCCTGACCGACGACCGGATCGGCCGCCTGGTCGATGCGATCGAACTTAGCCGCAGCGCCCGCATGGCGATCCGCTTCAACGTCCTGATCTCGGTCGGTGCCGCCCTCGGGATGGCCGCCTACGTCATCTTCCGCGGCGCCCCCCTGCCCTTGGCCGTCAGCGTCCACGAAGGCAGCACCATCGTGGTCTGCCTCAACGGCCTGCGCCTCCTCGCCCACCGCCCACGCCGGTAAACAAAAAGGCCCCCGGGCGAACCCGGAGGCCTCGATGGCGCCAACCTGACGGCTTAGCGCAGTTCCTTGCCGGAGCCGTCGAAGAGCTTGAACGCTTCGATGCTATAGGTCGGATCAGGCTTGGTACCCAGGCGGACTTTGCAGGACTTCATCAGGTCACGGAAGAACTCGCGGTCCTCCGTGATGATGCGCTCGAGATTCACCGGATGCAGCAGGATGTTGATCTCGATCTCCTTCTCGGCGCCGACGGACTCGCGGAGGCGACGGATGACGCTGAGGAGCTTGCGCTGGATCTCGACGGAGACGGTCCGAGGATTCTTGACGATGCCGCGGCCCTGACAGTGCGGACAGGCCGTGTACATCGAGGTCGTGTTGGACTCCGTATGGCGCTGACGCGTCATCTGGAGCACGCCGAGCTGCGAGATAGGCAGGATCTGGTGCTTGGCTCGGTCGTCTTCCATGGCCTCGCGCAGGGTGTCGAAGACCTTCTTCCGGTCCTTCGGGTTCTTCATGTCGATCGTATCGATCATGATGAGGCCCCCAAGGTTGCGGAGCTTGATCTGGCGGGCGGCTTCGGTGACCGCCTCGAGATTAGCCTGGGTGATGAAGTTGCCGTCCTTGGCGCCATCCTTGCCGCGGTGACCACCGGTGTTGACGTCGATGGCCGTGAGGGCCTCGGTCTCGTCGATGACGATTTCGCCGCCGCTCGGAAGCGGGACGCGACGCTGGAAGAGCTGCTCGATCTGGCGTTCGATGTTGTAACGCTCGAAGACCGGAATCGGGTCGGCGTAGATCTCGACGCGGGAACGGGAGCGCGGCGACACTTCGCCCACGAGATCCTGGACCAGCTTGAAGTCCTCAGGGTTATCCACGAGGATGCGGTCGACTTCCTCGGTGAGGAAGTCGCGGACGGTGCGTTCGATCAGGCCGGGCTCCTGGTAGAGCAGGACGGGGCGACGGTCAGGGGCGTTGATCTTCTCGACGATGGCCTGCCAGCGCTTGAGCAGCATGTGCAGGTCGCGCACGAACCAGCGGGCCTGCTTGCCCTCGCCAGCGGTGCGGATGATGACGCCCATGCCTTCCGGGATGGTCAGCGAGCGGAGGATATCCTTCAGGCGTTCGCGCTCGGACGGGTCCTCGATCTTACGGGAGACGCCGCACGCGCCGCTGAACGGCATCAATACGAGGTAGCGGCCGGGCAGAGCGATGTTGGTCGTCGAACGGGGGCCCTTGGTGCCGATCTGGTCCTTGACGACCTGGATGACGATGTCGGAGCCAGCCGGGAAGAGCTGCGGGATGTCCTTCGCCTGGTAGCGAGCCTTGCGCTGCTTCTGTTCGGCGGACTCGTTATCACGGATGAACTCGACCTGCGAGTCGTTGGCCGCGGGAAGCATGTCCCAATAGTGCAGGAACGCGTTCTTCGGCTGGCCGATATCCACGAAGGCGGCCTTGAGGCCCCCTTCGAGATTCTGGACGCGGCCCTTGAAGATCGCGCCGACCATGCGGTTCTCGCCCTTGTGCTCGATCTCGAACTTGTCGAGGACACCGTTGGTGAGCAGCGCGACGCGCTTCTCCAGCGTCTCGGCATTGATGACGAGTTCTCGGTAGACCGCGCGGTCCTTGGAGAAGTGTTTGACGATGCGCTGGAGGAGCGGGAGCTCCTTGCGCCGCTTCGCCGCCTCGTCGGCCAGCTGTCGCTGGTCGATCGGGGAGGTCTGTTCGCCGCCCTCTTCGGGCAGCTCTTCGTTGATATCTTCGGGTTCGTTATTGTCGGGCATCTCGGTCAGGCGGTTAAGCCGGTTGCCGGAGAGCCTCCGCCTTCGCCGCCACCGGCCGAATGCCGGTGAACGCTCTGGACTAGTCCAAGGAGCAGGAAACAGCTGAGAACGAAAGACCCTCCGTAGCTAAGGAAAGGAAGGGGGACCCCGGTGACGGGCATCAGGTTGATGTTCATGCCGATATTGATCACGACGTGCGTGCCGAGCACGACCGCCGCGCCAATCGCGAGCAAGGAACCAAAACGATCCGCCGCCCGAGCCGCCGTTCGCACGACGCGCCAGAACAACAGGACAAATGCGCCAATCACCAAGAAGCCACCGGTGAAGCCGATCTCCTCGGCCATCCCGGAAAAAAGAAAGTCATTATGGGCCGCAGCCTCCGGCAGGTAGCCGAAGCGCGCCTGCGTGCCATTGCCAATACCTTGCCCGCGGAAACCGCCGCGACCGACGGCGATGACGGCTTGGTTCACGTTCCAGGTCGCGCCAAGTCCCTTGGGATCGATCGCCTCAGGGGCGACGAAGGACATGATGCGCTCGAGCTGATAATTCTTGAGCAAAGAGAAACCGACCTCCTTGGGGTTCTCCTTGCGATAAGCGACGAAGGGATCCTTCGTGGCGGGGTTGGCCTTCGCGTATTGGTCGACCTTGGCCGCGTAATCATGCAAATCCACCGCCACTACCCCCACCATCAAAAGGGTGGCGGCACCGGCCACTAGGAAGAACCTGAAGGTCAGGCCGGCGACAAAAAGCAGGATGAATGAGAGCGGCAGGTAGATGAGGGCAGAACCTAGGTCTGGCTGCACAAAAATCAAGACAAACGGGACCGCGGCGGCCCCCAGACACCAGAAGACCGTGCGCCACGTCGCACGGAAGGAGCCGATCGGCGAACGGGCCAACAACGCCGCGACAAAGACGAGCACGCCGATCTTGGCGAACTCCGACGGCTGGATCGAAAAAGGGCCGAAATCCATCCAGCGGCGCGCCCCATAGACACTTCGAATAAACGTCCCCAGATCTTTTTGTAAAATAGCACAGATTGAGACCGGCAAAAGGATGGCCAAGCAGGCCAGATAGATGCGGCGCGCGTAGCGCTGGATGTGCCGATAATCGAGGGCTGAGACCGCCCAATAAGCCAGCCAACCGATGACCACGAAGACGATTTGGGAACGGTAGAACGTGGACTCGCGGGCGCTTCCGGCCGACTGGATCGCCACGATTCCCAATCCGCTCAGGAAGAGGATGATGACCACCTGAGTCCAATCCGTCCGCCACGCGAAATTGGCGAAATTATCCCACCAGACCGCGGCCGGAGACCGCTCATCGTCAAGGTGTTGGGACATGCCGGAGGCAACCTTGATTAGGGGCCGGAGGCAAGGCGAACCTCCCGAAAGGGCTTGCCGAAGGGGCTCCGTCCGCAAGGGTATCCCCCCGGACCTCCGGTTTTCGCGACGAACATGCCTGTGGCAGCCGACCAAAGCATCCTCGCCGCCGTGGCGTTCTCCTCCGGAGCCCTCGTGGCCTATGCGGTAGCGAAATGGCGTGAGAACACCCTCGGTGCGATCCGCGACGCCCGCCTCCGTTCCGAGGTCGAGCTCGCCCGCCGCGAAGCCACCGTCGACGCCGCCGAACTCCACGCCATAGCCGAAGCCGAGAAGAGCGATGCGACCAGGTTGAAGACCTCCGCCGAAGCCGAAGCCCACGCCGCCGCCGAACTCTCCCGTGAGAACGCGCGCCAACGCGATCATCTCGTCCGCGAACTCCAACGCCTCGCCAAGGTCACCCCGGAACAAGCGCGCGAACTGCTCATCGAACACCTCCGCGAGGAATACGGCGAGGAAGCCCAGCACCTCCGTCGCGGCCTGCTCGACCAAGTCGAACAGGACATCGACGACGAAGCGCGCCGCAAGCTGCTCTCGGCGATGCAACGCCTGACGACCTCGACGACCCAGGATGCGACCGCGATCACGGTCTCGCTCCCCAACGAGGACATGAAGGGGCGCCTCATCGGTCGCGAAGGCCGCAACATCCGCACCTTCGAACAGTCCACGGGCGCGACGCTGCTCATCGACGAAACCCCTGGATTAGCAATGGTTTCCTGCTTCGACCCGGTCCGGCGCGAGATCGCGCGCATCGCCCTCGAACGCATCGTGAAGGACGGTCGTATTTCGCCAGGACTCATCGAGGATAGCGTCCGCGACGCCGCCGCCGAAGTGGTGAAGCACGCGCGCCGCCTCGGCCGCGACGCGGTCCGCGACCTCGGCCTTCCGCCGATGGACGCCGCCGTCGAAGAGCTTCTCGGTCGCCTGCACTTCCGCCTCTCCGCCAACCAGAATACGCTCTCGCACTCGATCGAGGTCGCGCAGCTCTGCGCGATGCTCGCCGCGGAGATCGGCATCGATCCGATCCCGGCGAAACGCGCCGGCTTGCTGCATGACCTGGGCAAGGCGATCGAAGCCGAAGCCGGCAGCAGCCACGCCCTCGCCGGCGCCGCCCTCCTCCGCCGCCTCGGCGAAGATCTCCGCGTGGTCAACGCCGTCGCCGCCCACCACCGGGAAGTCGAAGCCGAAAGCCTTTACGCCCCGCTGGTGATGATCGCCGACGCCGCCTCCGGCTCCCGCCCCGGCGCCCGCTCCTCCACCCTCGAGTCCTACGCCCAACGCGTGCGCCGCCTGGAAGAAGTCGCCCTCTCCTTCGAAGGGGTCCGGGAGGCCTACGCTTTCCAGTCCGGCCGCGAACTCCGGGTCATCGTGGACCCGGTCAAGATCGACGACTTCGGCGCCACCGAACTCGCCCGCCGCCTCCGCCTTAAGGTCGAAGAAACGCTTTCCTACCAAGGAACGGTCAAAATCGTGCTGATTCGTGAACAAAGGTTCACCGAAGAGGCCCGCTGAGGGACTTTCTTGTTGTTAAGCCGGGGGGGATAATTATTCACATTCTTTCCGGGAGTCTCTCCCGGGTCATTTCGGCACCCCAAGGAGGTTCGTCCTCCGTCACCAAGGGTCCGACAAACCGCGTCGCCGCTCCACAACGGAACGGCCGCATCATCCGGTCGGCCACAACGAAGGCCGCCCCAACATAAGCAACATGAGCCAAGAAGAAACCCGGGGCCAGGAGCCAGTCTCCCCCCACCAGCCCGCCGCGGACGCAGGCGCCAATGAAGTCCGCACCCCCGCACCCCGCCTCAACGAAGCCAAGCTGGAGTCCGCCCACGCGGAACTCCCTCCGCTCTCCGTGATCGGGGCCTCGTCCGAACCCGCCGCCAAGCCCGGCACCATCACGACGCCGAAGCAGTTCGGTCGCCGTGGTACGCCCCGTGGCGCCGCTCCGTCGGCCGCCAATGGTCAGGCTGCCCGCCCGACCTGCGGCGTCGTCGAAGACCCGTCTCAGCTGACCGAGAACCTCTCGGGCGATCGCGCCCAGTCGTCCGCCCCGGCGCAGCGCGAGCAGCGTGAACCGCGTGAACGTCGTGAACCGCGCGCCGAAGGCGAGCCTGGTCCCCGTCGCGAACCGCGTGAACGTCGCCCCGAAGGCTTCACCGAAGAAGGCCGCCAGCCCGGCATCCCGCAGGGCGACCGCCCGCGTCGCGAACCGCGCGCCGAAGGCGATCGTGGTCCTCGCCGTGAGCCGCGCGCCGAAGGCGAGCGTGGCCCCCGCCCCGAAGGCGACCGTGGTCCGCGTCCTGAAGGCGACCGTGGTCCTCGTCGTGAAGACCGCCCGCGTCGTGAAGACCGTCCGCGTATCCAGATTGAGCCCGTCGTCATCCCGGTCCAGGCCCCCATCGGCTTCTGGGCCTCGCTGAAGCGCAAGCTCGCTACCCTGTTCGGCGTGCCTACCAAGGCCGTCTTCGTTCCTTCCGCCCGCACCCAGCAGCCTCGCGGCGAACACCGCGGCGAACGCTCCGACCGCGGTCAGCGCGGCGGACGTGGTCGCGGTGAATTCCGCGGCGGTTCCCGTGGCGGCCGTGAAGGCTCCCGTGATGGTTCCCGTGGAGGTCGCGGTGAATTCCGCGGCGACCGCGGTCCTCGCAGCGGTCCTCGCGAAGGCTGAACATGACGGGGGCGCCAATCGGCGCCCCCGCTTCTTTTACCCGACATGCCCCAGGTCGCGCGCATCCGCGGTGGTCACGTGCTGAAAGGCACGGTCCGCGCCGCCGGTTCGAAGAACGCTTCGCTGCCCTTGCTCGCCGCTTCGCTCCTCACGGGCGAGACGGTGACATTGCGCAATGTGCCCGACCTTAGCGATGTCCGCTACATGGCCGAGATCCTCGGCCATCAAGGCGCCGTCGTCGCCAACCCGGCACCGGGTGTCTGGACGATTCGCGCCGAACAGGTCTCGCACCGCACGCCCTACGACCTCGTCCGCAAGATGCGCGCATCGGTCTGCCTCCTGGGCTCGCTCATCGGTCGCCTCCGCCAAGCGGAGATGGCCATCCCCGGTGGCTGCGTCATCGGCCCCCGCCCCATCGACCTCCATCTGAAAGGCCTCGAAGCCCTCGGCTGTATCGTCACGGTCGAAGCCGGCCTCGTGCAGGTCGACGCCTCCCG
The DNA here is from genome assembly GCA_937875975.1 of uncultured Opitutia bacterium. Classification (GTDB taxonomy): domain Bacteria; phylum Verrucomicrobiota; class Verrucomicrobiia; order Opitutales; family UBA953; genus UBA953. The sequence continues at coordinate 20,238 of CALEEU010000217.1, forward strand.
CGCCCGTGGTGATATGGTCTTCATGGGCGGCCCGATGGGCAGCACAGTCCTCGGCACCGCTAATATCGTGATGGCCGCCACCCTTACGCCCGGCGTCACGCGCATCGAATGCGCCGCCCGCGAACCGGAGGTCGTCGATCTTTGCACAATGCTCATCAAAATGGGCGCCAAGATCAGCGGCCAAGGCACGGGCATCATCGAAGTCGAAGGCGTCCCCGCACTCCACGGCTGCGATCATACGGTCATTGCCGACCGCATCGAAGCCGGCACCTACCTCGTCGCGGGTGCAATCACGGGCGGCGACGTCACGGTGACGCACTGCGACCCGTCGCACCTCACGGCCTTCCTCGACAAGCTCCGTGAAGCGGGCGTCCAGGTCGAGACCGGCTCCGACTTCATCCGTGCCCACGGCAAGCCGACGCAGGCCGTCGAGATCATCACCGAACCCTACCCAGGCTTCCCGACTGACCTGCAGGCGCAGTTCATGGCCCTCCAGCTCCTCGTCGACGGACGCAGCACGGTGACCGAGAAAATCTACCCGGCCCGCTTCATGCACGCCGCCGAACTCCAGCGCATGGGCGCCGAGATCGCCATCGAAGGCGCCACGGCCGCGATTTACGGCGACCGCCCACTTTCCGGTGCGCCGGTCATGGCCTCCGATCTCCGTGCCTCCGCCGCCTTGATTCTCGCCGCGCTAATCGCCAAGGGCGAGACGTGGGTCCAACGCCTCTACCACCTCGACCGCGGCTACGAACGCTTCGAGGAACGCCTGCGCTCCCTGGGTGCCGACGTCGAACGCCTCCCCGCCTCCGACCTGCCGAAAGGCTTCGCCGAGGACTGAGGGTTGCCAATTCGTCCCGACCCCGCACCTTGCGCTCCATGGCCCGCAAGGATTCGCCCGATGACCCCCAGCCGCTCGCCGGCAAGGAAGCCGCGTCGCGCGCGAACCGCTCGCTGGACGCCGCGCTACGCCCACCAAAGCTCGACGACTTCGTTGGCCAGCAGCGCACGGTCGAACGTCTCCGCGTGATGATCGGCGCCGCGCGTCGCGAAGGCCGCACGCTCGACCACATCCTTCTCCACGGCCCACCCGGACTCGGCAAGACGACGCTTGCGATGATCCTCGCCGAAGAAATGGGCCGCCCGATTCGCGTGACCTCCGGACCGGTCGTTGAAAAAGCCTCCGACCTCGCCGGCCTACTCACGAGCCTCCAAGAAGGCGACCTGCTGTTCATCGACGAAATCCACCGCATCCCGAAGACGGTCGAAGAATTTCTCTACTCGGCGATGGAGGACTTCCGTATCGACATCATGATCGACCAAGGCCCGAACGCACGCAGCGTGCGCCTCGACCTGCCGAAGTTCACGCTCGTCGGCGCAACCACCCGCACCGGCCTGCTCACCGCCCCGCTCCGCAGCCGCTTCACCCTGCAGACGCGCCTCGACTACTACACGCGCGAACAGCTACTCAGCATCGTACGCCGCAACGCCGACCTGCTCAGTCTCGATATCGACCAAGGCGGCGCCGACGAGATCGCCCGCCGTGCCCGCGGCACGCCGCGCATCGTCAACAATCTCCTGCGCTTCACGCGCGACTACGCCCTCGAACGCGCCGGCGGCAAGGCGAACGCCGCCGTCACGGCCGCCGCCCTTGAGCTCCTTGAAATCGATCAGCACGGGCTCGACGACATGGACCACCGGTTCCTTCGCGCGATGGCCGAGAAGCATAACGGCGGACCAGTCGGTTTAAGCAGCATCGGCGCCGCTATCGGCGAAGACGCCCACACGCTCGAGGAAGTCCATGAACCGTTCCTCGTGCAGGAAGGCTACGTCGTCCGCACCCCGCAGGGACGCGTCCTAGCCCCGAAAGGCTGGCTGGCCGTGGGCCTGCAGCCGCCTTCGTTCTGAGGTCGGCGTTCTGACGCTGGACAACGGCGTTTTCCCTCGGCTAAGGTCAACCCCTCAAAGCCATGGCAAAACGATGGGTCATCAAGCTCGGTTCCGGCCTCCTCACCCGCAAGGACGGAAAGGTCGACCGCGTCCAAATTGGCCGCATCGTCGATCAGGTCGCTGGTCTGCATAAGCGCGGCATCCAGGTCGTCCTGGTGACCTCCGGCGCCGTCGCCGCGGGCATGACCGCCATGGCCCTCGAGAAACGCCCGAAAGAAGCCCGCGAGCTCCAGGCCTGCGCCACCGTCGGCCAGCCCGAGCTGATGTCGGAATACGGCAAGCACCTCCGCCGCCATAAGCTGCTCGGTGCCCAGATGCTGCTCACCTACTGGGACCTCGATAGCCGCGCCTGCACCCGCAACGCTCGCGCCACCATCGACCTCCTCCTCGCCCGCAAGCGCTTCATTCCGATCATCAACGAGAACGACGCCATCGCCGATGAAGAGATCAAGGTCGGCGACAACGACCGCCTCTCGGCCCACGTCGCCGCCCTCGTCGGTGCCGACCTGCTGATCATTCTTTCCGGCATCCCCGGCCTGATGACGAAGTCCGACGGCTCCGGCGACCTCATCCCCTCCGTCCGCAAAATCGACGACTCTGTGCGTGCCCTCGCCGGGGGCGCCGGTTCCGAACGCAACGTCGGCGGCATGGTCACGAAGCTGCTCGCCGCGGAGATCGCGGCCGAAGGCGGCGTCGATACGATCATCGCCAGCGGTCGCCGCGAAAGCGTCCTGCTCGAACTCGCCGCGGGCATGAAGCTCGGCACGCGCTTCTCGCTGAAGAAGAAATGAGCGACCTCCTCCAGCGCGTGACGGAGATCGCCCGCACGGCCAAGAAGGCCTCGCGTGCCCTCGCCCTCGCCCCGACGGCCGTCCGCGACGCCGCCTTGCGCGCCGCCGCCCAAGCCCTCCGCGCCGACGAAGCCACTATCCTCGAGGCCAACGCCAAAGACCTTGCCTCGGCCAAGGCCAAGGGCCTCACGGAGGCGATGACCGACCGCCTGCGTCTCGACCACGCCCGCCTGGAAGATATTGCCGTCGCCTGCGAAGCGGTCGCGAAACTCCCCGACCCTGTCGGCGAAGTCACCGAGGATTGGACCCGCCCTAACGGCCTGCGCATCATCCGCCGCCGCGTCCCGATCGGCCTCGTCGCCATCATCTTCGAATCGCGTCCGAATGTCACCGTCGACGCCGCCGCCCTCTGCCTGAAGTCCGGCAACGGTTGCGTGCTCCGCGGTGGCAGCGAGGCGATCCACACGAACATCGCGCTGTCGAAGTCGTTCGCGACCGGCCTGCGTGCCGCCGGCCTACCCGCTGAGGCTGTTACGCTGCTTCCCTTTACCGACCGCGAAGCCGTCCCGGCCCTCGGCTCCCTCCGCGGCATCGTCGACATCATCGTCCCTCGCGGCGGCCCTGGCCTCATCGAGGCAGTGGTCAACTCCGCCAAGGTCCCCGTCATCAAGCACGACGCCGGGATCTGCCACGTCTACGTCCACGCGCAGGCCGACCTCGCGATGGCCGAACAGATCGTGCTCAACGCGAAGTGCCAGCGTCCCAGCGCGTGCAACGCCCTCGAGACCTTGCTCGTCGACGCCGCCGTCGCCGGGAAATTCCTCCCGAAGATGGCTGCCGCGCTCGCCGCGAAGCAGACCGAGGTCCGCGCCTGCGCCCAGTCGCAGTCGCTCATGCCCGGCGCCAAGGCCGCGACGGAACAAGATTTCCGCACCGAGCACCTCGGCCTCATCCTCAACGTGAAGATCGTCGCCGGCCTCGCCGAGGCGGTCGCCCACATTGAAGACTACGGCTCGCACCACTCCGACGCCATCATCACGGCCGACGAGTCCGCCGCCCGCTCCTTCCTCGCCCAGATCGACAGCGCGTGTGTCTACTGGAACGCAAGCACCCGCTTCACGGACGGGGGCGAGTTTGGTTTCGGGGCCGAAGTCGGCATCTCCACCGACCGCCTGCACGCCCGAGGCCCCATGGGGATTCGCGAATTGACGACCTGGAAGTTCGAAATCGTCGGCCAGGGTCAGGTTCGGGGCTAATTTGGGTCGGTTTTCCGTTTGACAGACCCCCTCCCGGAAACCTTTCTTACCCTTCCTTTTGGCTACCGGGGTGGTAGCTCAGTTGGTTAGAGCGCCGCACTGTCACTGCGGAGGTCGCGAGTTCGAGTCTCGTCCATCCCGCCAGCCAAAAGGGCTTACTTTCCGACCGGTCCGCCGGTCCGGAAAGGGCTGCCCGGACGCTGTCGCCTAAGTGTCACCGTCCGTAGGCGGGACTGTGCATCCTTTTTGCTTCCCCCTCCGTCCCGAGTGGACAGAAATCAGTCACCTCATGAGCAAAAAAGTCCTGATCATCGGCGCCGGCGGCGTCGGCAATGTCGTCACCCACAAGTGCGCCATGGATACCGAGTCCTTCTCGGAAGTCATGCTGGCCTCCCGCAACGAGAACAAGTGCAAGGCCATCGCCGCCGACGTCAAGGCCGCCACGGGCCGCACGATCCACACCGCCGCCGTCGACGCCGACGACGTCAAGGCCACGGTCGCCCTGATCAAGTCCTTCGGCGCCGACCTGCTCATCAACGTCGCCCTGCCCTACCAGGACCTCCACCTGATGGACGCCTGCCTCCACGCCGGCATCCACTACGTCGACACGGCCAACTACGAGCCGCCCCACCTCGCGAAGTTCGAATACTCCTGGCAGTGGGCCTACCGCGCACGCTTCGAGAAGGCCGGCCTCACCGCTCTCCTCGGCTCGGGCTTCGACCCCGGCGTGACCAACGTCTTCTGCGCCTACGCCCAGAAGCACCTCTTCGACACGATCGAGACGATCGACATCATGGACGCCAACGCCGGCGACCACGGCTACAAGTTCGCCACGAACTTCAACCCGGAGATCAATATCCGCGAGATCACCCAGCGCGGTCGCTTCTGGGAAAAAGGCGAGTGGAAGGAAACCGACCCGCTCTCCGTCAAGTGGGTGTACGACTACCCGGTCGTCGGCCCGAAGGACAGCTACCTGCTCTACCACGAGGAACTCGAATCCCTCGCCATCAACATCAAGGGCCTGAAGCGCATCCGCTTCTTCATGACCTTCTCTGAGAACTACCTCACGCACCTGCGCGTCCTCGAGAACGTCGGCATGACCCGCATCGACCCGATCGATTTCCAGGGCCACCAGATCGTCCCGATTCAGTTCCTGAAGGCGCTCCTGCCCGACCCGGCTTCGCTCGGACCCCGCACCAAGGGCAAGACCTGCATCGGTTGCGAAATCACTGGCCTCAAGGACGGCAAGCCCCGCAAGGTCTTCATCTACAACGTCTGCGACCACCAGGAATGCTACGCCGAGGTGAAGTCCCAGGCGATCAGCTACACGACCGGCGTCCCGGCTGCCATTGGCGGCGCGATGCTCGCCGGCGGCAAGTGGCTCAAGCCCGGCGTCTGGAACATGGAAGAGATGAACCCGGATCCGTTCATGGAAGAGCTCAACAAGCGTGGCCTCCCTTGGCACGTGAAGGAACTCCCCGTCGCCTGAACGACCAAACCAAAGCCCGCTGCAAAGCGGGCTTTTCGTTTGCACCGCCCCCCGACGCTCCCAATTTCACCCTCGTGTCCGACGCACTCACCGAAGCTTTCCGCAAGGTCGACCTGAGCCAGGTCCCGAGCCCTTGCCATGTCCTCCATCGCGGCCTGCTGGAACAGAACCTCCGCATCCTGCGCTCGGTGATGGACCGCTCCGGCGCCAAGATCCTCCTCGCGCTCAAGGGCTTCGCCCAGTTCAGCGAAGCGAAGCTGATCTCGAAGTATCTCGTGGGCACCACCGCCAGCGGCATCAACGAAGCGCTCCTCGGTCGCGAGGAATTCTGCGGCGAAGTCCATGCCTACTCGCCGGCCTTTAAGGACGAGGAGTTCGCCCACCTCCTCCGCGTCGCCGACCACATCTCCTTCAATTCGCCGACGCAGTGGAAGCGTCATAAGACCGCCGCCCTCGCGGCCGGCCGCAAGCTCTCCTTCGGCCTCCGCGTCAACCCGGAGCACGCCGAGGTCGACGTCGAACTCTACAACCCCTGCGCCTCCGGCTCGCGCCTCGGCACGCTCCGCTCCGAAATCAAATCGCCGGCCGACCTCGAGGGCCTCGAGGGGCTCCACTTCCATACGATGTGCCAGCAGGGCTCCGACGTACTGGAGCGCACGGTCGCGGCCTTCGAAGCGAAGTTCGGCGAGTTCATCCCGCAGATGAAGTGGGTCAACTTCGGCGGCGGCCACCACATCACCCGCGAGGGCTACGACCTCGACCGCCTGGTCCGCATCATCACGGGCTTCCGCCAGCGCTGGGGCCAGCATATCCAGGTCTACCTCGAGCCCGGCGAAGCCATCGGCATCGGTACCGGCGTCTTGGTGGGTACCGTCCTCGATCTGGTCCATAACGGGGTGGATATCGCCATCATCGATATCTCGGCGACCAACCACATGCCGGACACCTTGGAGATGCCCTACCGCGCCGACATCATGGACGCCGACCTCCCGGGCAAGCTGCCCCATACCTATCGCCTCGGCAGCGTGACCTGCCTGGCCGGCGATGTCATCGGCGACTACTCCTTCCCTGCCCCGCTTAAAATCGGCCAGCGCCTCGTGTTCATGGACATGTCGCACTACACGTTCGTCAAGAACACGACCTTCAACGGAGTGCCCCTCCCGGCGATCGCCAGCTTCGATCCCGCCTCGGGCCAGACACAGGTCGTCCGCCGCTTCGGCTACGCGGACTATAAGAACCGCCTTTCTTGACCGGGCGGGTAGGCTCTTGACCCGACGGACGGGTCTGACAACGTTGCGGCTAATCCATCATTCATGAAGACCCGCGAAATTATTCTCATCCTCATCGCCGCCGCTTTCGGTGGCGTGGCCATCGTCACCTGGAGCGGGGAAGAAGCCGCCAACCAGCGCGCCGCCAAGATCAGCAAGGAAGCCAATGAAGCCCGCCTGAAGAGCGTCGCTGATATCAACGCCCTCACCGCCAAGGCCGCCAAGGACGCTGCCGACGCCAAGAAGGCCGCCGCCGACGCAGGCAAGCAGGCCGCCGACCTTCTCGCGAAAACCAAGACGGACGCCGATAAGGCCGTCAAGCAGGCGGTCGACGACCTCGCCAAGGCCAAGGAAGACGCCGCCAAGGCCGCGGTGAAGGCTGCCGAGCTCGAGAAGGCTAAGGCCGACGCCGCTAACCGCGTCAACGAACTCACCGCCGAGCTCGCCCGCCTCCGTGACGGCTCCGAACTGAAGGAAGCGATCGCCAAGCAGAAGAAGGCCGAAGCGGACCTCGAAGCCGCTTCCACCGCCCTCCGCGAAGCCAACGCCGCCACCGCTAAGGCCACCGCCCGCCTCGCTGAAGTCGAAGAAGAGAATCGCCGCCTCCGCGAGCAGACCAAGGGCACCGGCAACGCGTCGCCCAACTACCGCGCGCTCTGAGCACGGCCTCAGCCGCCCGAACAGCCCGACCACCCGGTCGGGCTTTTTCGTGCCTACGCGAAGACGCGACCTAGCTTGCTGAGCAGGGCCGGCCGGGCCTTGGCCCGCAATGCGTGCTCCCAAAGCCGTACTACGGTCCAGCCAGCTCGCCGCAGGTTGCGCGTATCGCGGCGATCGCGTTCCCGGTTACGCCGGAACTTCGCGCGCCAGAAAGCGGCGTTGCCCTGGGGCTGCGTGCCATGACGGGGGCAACCATGCCAGAAACAGCCGTCGACGAAGACCACGAGTCGCCGGGCACGGAAGACGAAGTCGGGCCGCACGCGGAAAGGCCGACCCTGGGCGTCGCGACCACGGACGGTCTGCTGCCGCCGCCACCCGGACCAGCCCTCCGCCCGCAGGATCGCCGCGAGGGCCCCTTCGGTGGTCGCGTTGCCCCGCCCACGCACCTTGGCCATCAGGGCGCTGCGCTGGGCATGGGAATAGAGGTCGGCCATGGCTTATCCTGGATATGAAACAGCCCGGACCACAAGGCCCGGGCTGGTCGTCGATTCCGCCCAATAAAGAGGGCCGGCATCCCTGCCGGCCCTCGTGCTATGAAGCCTAAATCCTAGGATTTAGAACAGAACCTGAGCCTGGAGGCGGAAGATATCCGCGTCGGCGTGGGCGGCGGAGTTGATGGTGGCAACACCGCTGGAGTAGCCGGTGATACGATCTTCAAGCTTCGCCTTCTCGTAGCCGAACTGGATCTTCGCGTTGTTCTTGTTGAAGTAGTAGTTCAGGCCCACGAAGATGCTGTGGGACTTGTCGTACGTAGAGTCAGCCGTTCCGGTGGTAGTGACTTCGCGGAAACCGTCGCTGACCTTCTGGCCGCGGCCATCGGTGTCGAGGGCGGAGTAGCGGGCCACGGCTTCGAGGTTCTCGGAGAGCTTGTAAGCCAGGGTGAGGTTATAGCCGCTCGGATCGCGGTCGAGGTAGCCCCTGTTCGACGTCGAAGTGGAGCTGGCGTCGAGAGCCGTGACGATGTACTCACCGAGGACGGTGAGGTCGCCGGTCACGTACTTGAAGTACGGATTGAAGCCTTCGGCCATGGCGATCTTACCATTGACCGCGGTGACGGCGCCGCCGGTGGCCGACGTCGCACCCGACGGGGTGAGGCCGAAGTTGATGCCGACGGTGGTGCCGAGGGGCTTCCAGTCGAAGGAGACGTTGGCATAGTAACCGAAGTCGTTGGTGCTAGCAGAACTGTAGCCTTGGACGGCATCGACGATCGCGGCGCCATAAGCCAGGGTGCCGGGGCCGCCTTCACCGATCACGACCTTGTTGGAGTAGTGGAGGCCGACGTGGCGGGCGCCGAAACCGACGCGACGACCGTTGTTGGACTCAGCCCAGTAACGGGTGACCATGGAGCGCTCGACGGTGTAGAGGGCGGAGGAGGAGGTGTTCTCTTCCTGGCCGAAGTTGACCTTCTGGTAGCCGAGGTCGAACTTTCCGACTTGGCTTTCCATGGTGACGACCGCCTTGTCGGCGGCGCCAGCGCCGGACTTGTCAGCGAAGTTCCAGACGAGCTCGCCGGAGAAACCGGCACCCACGTCGACCTTGGCACCGAGGTAGAGGCGGCGCATCAGGATGGTGTTGAGGTCGACGCCCTGGGTTTCGACGCCCGAGACGGTCTCGGAGTAGTCGGCCATTTCCCACTGACCCTGGATACGACCAGAGAAGGTGAGGCGGTTGGCACCGGCTTCCTTGATGAAGACGCGGTCCATGCCGGACGCGGTCTTGGTGGCGGCGGCCGTCTGAAGCGTCTTGGCACGCTCTTCAGCGGTGATGATGCCCTTCTTCACGAGAAGATCGAGCGTGGCTTTGTCTTGGGCGAAAGCCGAAACCGACGTAATGGCGGCAGCGGCGATCAGCATGGACTTGAGGGTGCTATTCATGGGTGTTGGTGCGGTTATGCGAGCGGACTATCTCATCCTAATGTTACAGGATGAAGACGAACGGGTGAAGAACCTGCCGTAAAGCAGGCGGGCTTAGACGGGCAGAAACCTCAGAAAAGCCCACTTAAGCCCGTAAAAACATCAGAATACATGGGCTTCCATGGTAATTCCGCCCGAATCCGCTCAGTCAAAACAATGCGATTCGGCTGGGTCCGACCCCCTTTGGCCACCCTGGGACCCGCCGGAGCGGCCGAATCAAATACGGGAGAAGCCTGCCCGAGACGCGTCGCGATCCACTTCGCGAGCGCTTCCTTCGTCACAGGATTCCCATCACCGACATTATAAACGCGCGCACCCGTCGGTCCGCCGACGATCGCCGCGAGGATCGACGAGGCCGCATCGTCGCGATGCAGATAATTGATGAAGTGATCCACGCGGCCGCCGATAACATTCTCGCCGCGACGGAGTTGATCGACGAGATGATGACGACCTGGACCGTAGAGTCCGCCGAAGCGCAGCACGCGCGCCTTAGCGAAACCAGAAGTCAGCACGGCCTGCTCGCCACCGAGAATCGCATCCGCCGTCGGTGCGCCGCCCACGGGAGAAGTCTCGTCGACCTTACCGCCGTCATCCTGTCGATACACGCCCGTGGAGCTGGTGAAAATAAAGCAGCTGGCGCCGACGTCACGAGCCCACGCAAGCGCGAGCTTCACGCCGACATCATAAGCCAACGCATAGGCTTCGGGCCCGCCGCCGCCGGTGCTGGCCGCATAAACCACAGCGTCGAAATGCTTCGGCAGCTGCGCCCAATCGCCGGCCTGAATATCGAAGGCCTCCGCAGAGATGCCTTCCGCCCGGAGTTTATCGCGTGAGGCTTCCGAACGGACGA
>CALEEU010000218.1 GCA_937875975.1 uncultured Opitutia bacterium
CTATGGTTCACCGGAGATCTCCACCACGGAGACTAAGGTCGCCGCGACCGAGCTCGGCAACGATGGAAAACTACAGTTCAGCAAGGCTCAGATGTCTGAGCGCAAGCATGACCCCTTGACCGTGAAGTCGGCTACCGTCTCAGCTGATCGTCGTTCGGTATTCCTGGAGATTCCCGATCTCCGTCCGGCGATGCAGATGCAGCTCAAGTACGACATCAAGGCCGCCGACGGAATCGAGCTGCGCGGTCAGGTGATCAACACCATCCACGCCTTGGCGGAGTAATCAGACGTCTCAGCTGCGGAAGCGCATGATCCGGCGGTATTCGGCCGGGGTCATGTTTTCCGTGCGCCGGAAAGCCGCGAAGAACGAGTTCAAGTTTGGGTAGCCGCAGCGATGGGAGATCGACTCGATCTTCTCGGTGGAGCCGGCCAGCAGCCGTTTGGCGGAATCGATCCGCACCGTACGCAGGCGGTCGCCCGGCGTACACCCGACGTGCTTCACGAAGGCCTGGCGTAAGCCGCGTTCGGACATGTGGGCGATGGTGGCGAGTTGCTTCACGCCCAGCGATTCTGCGAAGTGGTCCGTAATATGATGCAGGGCCCGGATGACGCCTTCATGGCCAGTGGCGAGGATATCGCTGCTCATACGGGTGATCACGCCGGCCGGCTGGATGCGGATCGGCTCGATCGGCGCCTTTTCGCCGCGCATCAGGCGGTCGAGTAGTTCCGCGCCGCGATAGCCTTGTTCTTCGAGGTTAGTATCGACGCCCGAGACGTATTTCTTGATCGCTCCGACCGAGAGCAGGTAGTCGTCGATGCCGACGATCGCCACCTGCGTGGGCACATGCAGGCCGGCTTCTTCGCAGAGTTCGCGGAGCTCGACCGCAAGCGTGCCGTTGGCGGCGAAGATCGCCAGCGGCTTGGGTGCATCCTTGAGGCGGGTCATCAACCAGTCTCGGCGGCGCTGCCACTCCTCTTGGGCGGCGCCTCGTTTGCCCTTGGGCTGCCAGCGGAGATGCTCGCAGGCCAGTCCGCGGCGTCGGAGGGCTTCCGTGAAGGCTTCGCCTCTTTCTACCTGTGACCAGTTCTCGGTGTCGCTGAAGAAGCAGAAGCGGGTCATGCCACGCTCGATGAAATGTTCGGCGACCAGTTCGCCGGTCTTCGCGTGATCCTGCACCACGTGGGCGAAGGGTGTGTCCCGGCGGCGCAGGGAGAAGTCGACCGTCGGCTTGTCGGCCTTGCGAACGAAGTCGGCCAGGTCGTCGCCGGCGCCCAGCCAGGCCAGGATGCCATCGCCATCCCAACCCCACGGGATTACTTTCTCGTGGATGATGCTATGGGAGGCCAAGTGCCAGCGATGCTCGGAGGCATAGGTGGCGATGCCTTGGAGCAGGCGATGGTCATACCAACCGAGCGCGAGCAGGACATTACGTGGGCTTTTCATGTGGGGACAGGAAAGGGTCAGCTTACGGAGCTAGGCAGAGTGACAAAAAACGGCACAGACTGATTGCTTGGTAGGTCTGTCGGAACGTGAGGTGTCATGGTGGAAATAAACCCGTATTTATGGGTTAATATGGAGTATCATGGGGGTCAGGCGGCTTTGGGCAATCGCCGTTAACTGCATGTTCTATCTTGAAATCGGCACAAATGACCGTTTGGACGGCAATATGCTCCAGCCAATCGCTTAGCGACCCAGAGCTTAGGCGTCCTTACGGGCGTCGAGGTCCATCCAGCGCGCCAGGGCATCGGAGTGCTCGGCTTCGGCGGCGTGGAGGCGCTTCTGCAATGCTGCGGCCTTGGTGCCACCATCCTTATAAATCTCCGGGTCGCCCAGCTGCACGGTGATCTGGGCCTGTTCGGCTTCGAGCTGCTCAATCTTGCCGGGGAGAGTCTCGAGTTCCTTGCGCTCCTTGTTATTGAGCTTGGCGCCAGGCTGGGCGGAGGCGTTTGACTTAGCGACGGTAGTCCTGGCGATGGTGCCGATAGCTGCGGTGCGCTTGGCCACGGCGACGCGGGCGAGTTCATTACGCCAGTCGGTGTAGCCGCCGGCGTGCTCGGTCACGACGCCGTTACCCTCGAAGACCAGCGTGCTCGTGACGACGTTATCGAGGAAGGCACGGTCGTGGGAGACCATGATCAGCGTGCCAGCATAATCGACGAGGATGTCCTCAAGGACGTCGAGGGTCTCGGCGTCGAGGTCGTTGGTTGGTTCGTCAAGCACGAGCACGTTAGCTGGCTTGGTAAACAGGCGAGCGAGGAGGAGTCGATTGCGTTCGCCGCCCGAGAGCACCTTGGCCTTGGAGCGAGCGCGCGTGGGGTCGAAGAGGAAATCTTGGAGGTAGCTGATGACATGTCGCGAGCGGCCCTGCACCGTGACCGTATCGCTATCACCCGCGAGGTTCTCGGCGACGGTCTTATCGTCGTCGATCTGCTCGCGCATCTGGTCGAAGTAGATCACTTCCATCTTCGTGCCGAACTTCAGGACGCCCGAGGTCGGGGCCAGCTGGCCGAGGAGCATCTTAACGAGGGTCGTCTTGCCGGCGCCGTTGGGGCCGATGAGGCCGACCTTGTCGCCGCGGTTAAGGACGAGACTGAATTCGCGGATGAGAGGCGTGCCGCCTGGGTAGGCGAAGGCAATTTCTTCGGCTTCGACCACGCGGACGCCGGAGCGTTCGGCTTCGCTGATTTCCATCTTGGCCGAGCCAGCGACCGAGCGTAACGCACCGCGCTGAGCACGCATCTTCACGAGGGCTTCCATGCGGGCGTTGGATTTCGTGCGGCGGGCGCCGGGGCTGCGGCGGGACCAGGCTTCTTCCTGGCCGAGCTTCTTATCGAAAGCCGCGCGCTGACGTTCTTCCGCGACAAAGAGTTCTTCTTTGCGGACGAGATAGGTGTCGTAGTCACAGGACCAGCTCGCGAGCTTGCCGCGATCGAGTTCGATGATGCGGTTCGCCATGCGGCGCAGGAAGGCGCGGTCGTGCGTGACGAAGAGCAGGGGGATCTTCTGTTCGAGCAGGAACTCTTCCATCCACAGGATCGAATCGAGGTCCATGTGATTGGTTGGCTCGTCGAGCAGGAGAAGGCCCGGCTTGGCGGCCAAGGCCTTGGCAAGGAGGCAGCGACGCTTCAGGCCGCCGGAGAGGTCGTTGAACTCGCGGTCTTCGGGGAGCCCCAGGCGGGCGATCAGGTCGTCGACCCGGAGGTCTTTTTCCCAATCTTCAGAATGGTCGTCGGTGCGGAGACCGGAGGTCACGATATCGCGCACGTTACCCGGCAGGCTCTCGGGAATCTCCTGGGTCAGCCGGGCGATGCAGACGCCGTCAGGGATGGTCACCGTGCCCGTGTCGGGCGCGGACTCCCCGGCGGCGATGCGCATCAGGGTTGTTTTGCCGGCGCCATTTCGACCGAGTAGACAGACCCGTTCGCCTTCCTCGATCTGGAGGTTCAGGTGGTCCAGGACGGGAGGGCCGCCGAAGCTGACATAGACGTCGAGGAGACTGAGTAGGGCCATTGCCCGGAGATGTGAGGAAGGGGAAGGGCGGAGGCGAGGAAAATGG
>CALEEU010000219.1 GCA_937875975.1 uncultured Opitutia bacterium
CCGCCGCGGCGGGCGATGATGCGGTCGAGTCCGGAGAAGGCGCCGCCGCAGATGAAAAGGATGTCGGCCGTATCGACGCGGATGCACTGCTGCTCCGGGTGCTTGCGGCCGCCGGCGGGCGGGACGTTGCAGATCGTGCCTTCGAGCAGCTTGAGGAGCGCCTGTTGCACGCCTTCGCCCGAGACGTCGCGGGTGATCGAAGCCGAGTCGGACTTGCGGCCGATTTTATCGATCTCGTCGATGAACACGATGCCGCGCTGGGCGCGTTCGATGTCCATGTCGGCCGCCTGCAGGAGGCGCAGGATAACCGTTTCCACGTCGTCGCCGACATAGCCGGCTTCCGTGAGGGTGGTGGCGTCGGCGATCGCGAACGGCACGTCGAGCATGCGGGCGAGCGAGCGGGCGAGGAGCGTCTTGCCGGTGCCCGTCGGGCCGATCAGCAGCACGTTGCTCTTGTCGAGTTCGACGTCCGCGAGGTCGCCGGCCTGGGCGGCGGTGGCCTGCGTGTGGCGATCGTTGAGGCGCTTGTAGTGATTGAAGACCGCGACCGAGAGGACCTTCTTGGCGTGGGCCTGGCCGATGACGTGCGCGTCGAGTTCGAGGCGTAGTTTCGCCGGCGGGATCAGCTTGATCGGGGCCAGCGGCTGCTTCGCCGGGGCTTCCTGCATCGCGGGACCGCCGGCGGCAGCGGAGGCCGCGGGCTTGCCGTCGCGGGTTTTCTCGCGATCGAGGAGTCGGCCGCAGGTGGAGACGCAGGCGTCGCAGATGCCGACGCCGGCGGGGCCGGCGATCAGCTTGCCGGCCTGGGCGGCGGGCTTGCCGCAGAAGGAGCAGCTCTCGGCGCGGTCCCCGGCCATGCGCTTAGGCGCGGACCGCCTTAGGCGCCACGACGTGGTCGACGAGCCCGTAGGCCTTGGCCTGTTCGGCCGTCATGTAGAAGTCGCGATCGGAATCGCGCATCAGGTCTTCGGGCAGCTTGCTGGTGTGCTTGGCGAGGACATGGTTGAGCGTGTCACGCCAGCGGAGGATTTCCTTCGCCGCGATCGAGATATCGGAAGTCTGGCCCGTCGCGCCGCCGCTGGGCTGGTGGATCATCACGCGGCAGTTCGGGAGCGCGTGGCGCTTGCCCTTGGTGCCGGCGGCGAGGAGCACCGTGGCCATGCTGGACGCTTGGCCGATGCAGTAGGTGTTGATCTCGCACGTGAGGAAGTTCATCGTGTCGTAGATCGCCATGCCCGCGGTGATCGAGCCGCCGGGAGAGTTGATGTAGATCGAGATGTCCTTCTTCGGGTCTTCCATCTGCAGGAAGAGCAGCTGCGCGATGACCGCGTTGGCGACCTCGTCGTAGATCGGCGAGCCGATGAAGATGATGCGGTCCTTGAGCAGGCGGCTGTAGATGTCCCAGGCTCGTTCGCCACGGGCGTCGCGTTCGACGACGTTAGGGATGATGTAGGACATGGTGGTACGAGGGGGGGACTGTGCCCGGAACGGGCGAAATCTCAACCTTAGGCGGCGATGCCGCCCGCGAGGACGGCGTCGAGGGCCTTGTTGAGGAGGGCGTCGCGGCGGAGTTCGGCGAGGCGCTGGCGGTCCTTGACCAGCTTTTCGGGCTGGGTCTGGCTGGCCTGGGCGGCCTGCATGATCGCGGCGCCGAGCTCTTCGCGGGTCACTTCGAGCTTCAGCTCTTCGGCGATGCGGGAGAGGACGAACTGGGCGCGGACGCGGAGGGCGGCGGCCTTCTTGGCTTCGGCGAGGATATCGTCGCGCTGGGTCTCGAGTTCTTCGGGCTTCGTGCCGCTGCGCAGGCGCATTTCGGCGTACTGGTAGAAGAGGCCTTGGGCGACGGAGAGGATGGCGGATTCCGGGAGGGGGAAGTCCTGACCGGCGAGGAGGGCGTCGACGGCCTTTTCGCGGCGGGCGGTCTCGGCGGCCTGCTTCTTCGAGCCTTCGATGCCCTTGCTGAGCTGTGCGCGGAGTTCGGCTTCATCCTTCACGCCGACGGCCTTGCAGAAGGCTTCGTCGATCTTCGGGAGTTCCTTGCGGCGGACTTCGCTCGCCGTGATGGCGTAGGAGACTTTCTTGCCGCGGAGGGCTTCGCGCTCATGCGTGGCGGGGAAGACATATTCAGCCTGGGCGGTGGCGCCGGCCTTGAGGCCGATCACGGCCTGGGCGATGGCGGGGACGGCGACGGCGGCGCTATCGGCCCCGGCTTCTTCCCAAGTGGATTCGGCGCTGCCGTAGGACTTGGCTTCGGCGTCGATCTCGCTGACCGGCTTGCCGTCGACGGTGCCGACGTAGCCGATGCGGACGTAGTCGCCCTTGGCGGCGGCGTCCTCGGTCTTCTCATAGCGGGCGCGCTGTTCGAGGATCTTCTTCAGGTGCTCGTCGATGTCGGCGTCGGTGACGGTGACGGTTTCAGCGGGGACCTTGACGGACTTCCAGTCCGGGGTCTTGAACTCGGGGACGACGTCGACTTCGTAGCGGAAGACCGCGTCGGCGCCGGAACCGGCTTCCTTCTGGACGTCGGCGACGGTGTAGACCGTGAAGGACTTTTCCTGCTGGATGCGTTCGTAGCCCTGGGAAAGGAGGCGTTGGCTGACCTCGTCGGCGATCTGCTTGCCGTACTTCAGGCGCACCACGGCTTCAGGGGCCTTGCCTGGGCGGAAGCCAGGGAGGGCGGCCTCGCGAGAGAAGCCCTTGAGGACTTCCTTCTCGGCAGCAGCGACGGCCGCGGCGGGGACGGTCACGGTGACGGAGCGGCGGGTCGGGTTAGTTTCTTGGATTTTGATGTCCATGGTAGGTATAAAAGGGAGGGAGGCCCCGGGTCTGCGGACGCAGCGGGGGAATGGCCGAGCAAATAGAACTACCCCCCACGGTCAACAGCGGAAGGCAGGCCTTTTCAGGCCTTTTCGGCCAGCCTTTTGCGCAGAAGGGGCAGGACGCACCGGGGGACGAAGGCCGCGGCCTGCGAGAGCTTATGGCGGGCGATATCCTTCACGAAACTGGAGGAGGTCACGAACTGGTCCTGGCTGGGCATCAGGATGACCGTTTCGATCTCGGGAGCCATCAGGCGATTGGCGTGGGCCAGGTCGAATTCGAACTCGAAATCACTGAATTTACGGAGGCCGCGGATGATGGCGGCCGCCTTGTGTTTGTGGGCGAATTCAACCGTCAGGCCATCGAGTTCGAGGACCTTGACGTTACGGATGCCCTTGCAGGCCTGGCGGGCCATGCTGAGGCGCTCCTCGACATTGAACCAGGGGTTCTTGCTGTCGCTGGCCGCCACGGCGACGATGACTTTATCGAACAGGCGCGAGGCGCGACGGAGGACGTCCAGGTGTCCCAGCGTGATCGGGTCGAAGGTGCCGGGGTAGACGGCGATGCGTGGGAGGCGGGACATCGTTTTCCTGTTGCGGCGTACTCTCGGGCGGGAACATCCTTTCGGCAAGCCCACATGCGTTTTCTTAGGCATCTCCCCAATCTCCTGACAGCTGCCCGCCTGCCAGCCATCTTCCTGATCACCCTCTGGACCTACTGGGCCGGCCCTTGGGCCAGCGCCGCCTTGGCTCTGTTCATCCTGGCCGCCCTGACCGACATCTTTGACGGCTGGATCGCCCGGAAGCTGAACGCCGTGACCGACTTCGGCCGCCTCATGGACGCCTTGGTCGACAAAATCTTCATCCTCGGCCTGCTCGTCGGCCTCGCCGCCATCGACTGCCTGCCCGTCATCCGCGTCAACGACGCGGGGGTGCACATCAACCCCGATGCCGCCACGGTGCTCTACACTTCGTTCGGCGTGATGCTCATCCTCATCCGCGAATTCCTGATCACCGGCCTGCGCCTCGTCGCCGCCGCTTCGGGTCAGGTGCTCGAGGCCGAGGGCCTCGGCAAGCTCAAGACTTTCCTGCAGATCCTCGCGATCGGCCACCTCATCGGCCTGCGTGCTTATGAGACGCACTGGAACCTTTCCGCCGAATGGCACCAGAACTGGGAGGTCATCATCATGGCCCTCTTCTGGCTGTCGGTGCTGATCACCGTGGTCTCCGGCGCGAGCTATCTGATCCGTCATCGTCGTCATCTGCCGGGCCTGGCTTCATGATCGTCCAGATCGCGACGCTCGGTCCGCTCGGACGACTCAAGGCACCGGGCACCTGGGGTTCCGCGGCCGGCCTGCTGTGGTGGGCGCTGGTGGTGCGCCTCGCGCACGCCAAAGGCGGACCGCACGAATTCATCTTCGATGCGCTCGTCGTTGTGATGGCGATCCTGCTGTGCGGCGTCGCCGCGGCCTTCATTGGGAAGAAGGACCCGTCCGAGATTATTCTCGATGAGTTCGCCGCAATGCCGCTGGTCTTTCTCTTCAATCCGTACGTCACCGGCGGCAAGTCGTCACTCCTCCTCATCCTGCTCGGCTTCCTGCTCTTCCGGCTTTTCGACATCACGAAGCCTTTCGGCATCAAGGCGCTCGAGAAACTCCCTGGAGGCTTCGGCATCGTGCTCGATGACGTGATGGCCGCGGTCTACGCGAACCTCGCCTTGCACGGCATCGCCTTGCTCTGGGCGGCCCTCTGATGCCGCCGCGCTGCGCTTCAGCTGACACCGCGGTCGTCCGGGTGACGGGCGAGGACGCCGCCGCATTCCTGCAAGGGCAGTGTTCGGCGGATCTGCGTGGCGTCGCGCTGACCGACGCCCTTTGGCTCAACCGCAAGGGCCGGGTGCTTGCGCATACGGTCATCGCGAAGGAAGCCGATGGGTCATTCCTTTTGCTCTGCCCGCATCTCGGCGCTGAGGCACTCATCGCTGTCGTGACCGCGAACGTCATCGCCGACGACGTCGTCGCGAC
>CALEEU010000220.1 GCA_937875975.1 uncultured Opitutia bacterium
CTTCGCTCCGATTTGCACCTTTGCACTGCCTTTAGCCCCTCCCTCCTGTCCTCGGGCCCTCCGGCCCTCGTCCAGTGCTCCTTCCCCTCCTCCATCACCTCGGCCCTTACTGGCTCTTCCGGCGCGTGCGCTGGGCGTGCGAGCGTAAGCTCGGGCTCTGGGAATGGCGTTCGCCGATGCGGCCATGGAAGGATTTAGCGAACGGCTTCGATCCGGTCGCTTGGCGACAGTACGCGCCGCGTCTGCCGATCGCGAATCTGGATCGGACTCACCTCGCGCCGCAGCTCGAAGCCTGGTCCGTCGAGTCCGGCCACACTCCAGTTGCGGAGGCCGACGCCTTCGCTCGCGGTTACGCCCGCATCTTCTCCCATCACCTCGTCGAGGTCGGCCGCCCTGACCGTTGGACGCGTAGCGTCCTCACCGGGCATTCGACCGATCCGTACAAGCATTGGTCCCGCCTCCGTGATACTGGCTCCGATGATATCAAGGGCGTTTGGGAGCTCTCCCGCTTCTCCTGGGCCTACGCCCTGGTTCGCGCTTGGTTGCGCGATGGCGATGAACGCCACGTCGAGCTCTTCTGGTCGACGCTCGAGGATTGGATGACGCGTAATCCGCCTAATCGCGGCCCGAACTGGATGTGCGGACAAGAAGCCGCATTTCGCCTCATCGCAGTCACCTTCGCCGTCCAGGCCTTCCGTGACCACCCGTCGACGACCGACACCCGCCTGACACTTGCGGCCCGTTTCGCCGACGCCACCAGCCGGCGCATCGAATTCCATCTGGAGTACGCACTTTCGCAGCAGAACAACCATGGCATCTCGGAGGCCATCGGCCTGCAGACCGCCGCCACGTTCTGGCCGAGCCTCAGCGGCTCTCCGTATTGGTATCACGCCGCCGTAAAGGCCCTCGCGAAGCAGTGTGCCGAATTAATCGGTCCCGACGGCGGCTTCAGCCAGCACTCGACCAATTATCATCGGCTCCTGCTGCAGCTCCTGGCCTGGTCCGAGGTCGTCGAGCGCTCCGTCGGCGACACCTTGCCGGAACCGGTGCGCGCGCAGGCTCTCTCCGCGACGGATTTCCTCGCGACGTTGATGGAGTCGGACGGCACCGTCCCGCGCTATGGCGCCGACGACGGTGCGAACCTCCTTCCACTGAGCGGATGTCCGTTCGAGGATTTCCGTCCGTCGGTCGGTGCGGCCCTCGCGCTTTTTAAGGGCGAGCGACTCGCCGCTGGTCCGTGGGATGAGTCAGCCCTGCTTCTGATGGGGCCGATCTCCGCGAG
>CALEEU010000221.1 GCA_937875975.1 uncultured Opitutia bacterium
CTCGTCCGACGCGTCCGCACCGAAGGCGACGCCCGCTCCACGATTCTCCTGAACCGTGCGCCACTCTCCGATGTCTGGATCCAAGCCGCCGGTGCGCGGACAGATCCAGAAGCGTTCGATGACGGCGCCGCCATCTTCGTCTTGGCAGATGTGACGGCGCTGAAACGCCTCCAGGCCATGGAGCGCGACTTCGTCACGAACGTCTCCCATGACCTACGTACCCCGGTGACAATCCTCCGCGGCTACGCCGAGACCTTGGCTGAAGACCAGGCGACGATGTCGCCCGAAGATCGTGCCCGTTTCACGCAGAAGATTGTGAGCTCCATCGGCCGTCTGCAGGGACTCGTCGAAGGACTACTCGCCCTCGCCAGCCTGGAATCCTCCCAGGATGTCCGTCGCGAGCCGGGGGCGCTCCATGTCGCGGCCCGTGAGGTCGCGGTGGAATTCGCCGCCCGCTGTAAGGCCGCCGGGGTGAAGTTGGAATTGAAGTTGGAAGCCGCCGGTGGTGGCGCTGCCGATCCAGTCCAAGCCCGCCGACTGGTCCAGAACCTCATTGATAACGCCTTGGCCCACGCCGCCGGCATGAGCCGCCTCATCGTATCGACCCGGGATACCCCGAGCGGCGTTGAGCTGACCGTGGAAGATGACGGGGCCGGAGTCACCCCTGCAGACCTCCCGAGACTCTTCGATCGGTTTTACCGGACCGACAAATCCCGCCGGGCAGGGGGTAGCGGTCTAGGACTCAGTATCGTCCGCCAAGTCGCCGAACTCCATGGGGGGTCGGCCTCGGTGGAGCCTGCCCAGCCAAAGGGCCTACGGATCACCGTAACCCTGCCGGCCGCGGCCTAGGTCCAGATATGAAAAACCCGCCGGGTTTCGGCGGGTTTTGGCTCCATTTTAAAGTGGAGCGCGCGACTGGACTTGAACCAGCAACAGCCACCTTGGCAAGGTGGTACTCTACCATTGAGCTACGCGCGCGTTGGATGGGAAGCAGACCAAACGCCCTACCGAGTGTCAAGCCTTTGGACAAACCTCGTCCGGGCGGCCTTGGGAGCAGGGAAGAGGCCCTGCTTTTCAAGCAGGGCAGCTGCTTCATCAGAGAAGAGCCACCGGAGTGCCGGGGTGAGCTCGGCTAGCCGATCCTGCCGTACATAAAGGATGAGGGGGACCTGGAGGGGGTAGTCGCCATTATGGACGTTGTTCTCATCCGGACCATAGGCCGTAGAGGACTTCCCAGGGCGTCCATCCGCGACCTGGAGAACCTTGCCCCGGCCAGAAGGAGGCCGCGGGATGAGCGTAACACTCCCCGCGCGGGACGCCAAGAGATCGGCCGCGAGATCCAGCTCGATGCGCTGTCTTACATCTTGTCGAAATGGCTGACCCTCAAGGGCGATGCCCTGGAAGATTTCGAGCACCATCGAGCCGGCCGGCGAACAGACCGCTGGCGTGATGAGCTCGGAGCGCGCGGCTGGGTCGATATCATTCCAATTGCGAGCAGGCGCCCGCGGGTCGCGGGCGAAGACATTCGCAAGATTTTCCAGCGTGATAGATTCAGCGCGGTTGGTCCCGTGGGTAGCGACCACCACCACCGCGCTCGCCAGACGGAATTCGACGACCCCCATCTTGCCGGTCGGAACCGGCGCGACCTCACGGTCACGCATCATGAGTACAGCCGCCCCGGCACGACCATCCACGAAAGCCTGACGGCCAGGAAGGGTGCCGCCGAAATCGGCGGCAGTCTTGCCTGCGGCGATATCGAGACCGCGGGCAACGGCGCCGGCTAGCAGATCCGAGCCGACGATATCAGCGGCGCGCAAGGCGACGCAGGAAAGAAAGAGGGCAAGTAGCCTCACGCGATCTCGGGCCCGGGATCGAGTTCCGGCCATTGCAGGAGTTTACGATGGAGGGTGCGACGAGAGATCCCCATCAGCTCCGCGGCCCGCGTACGGTTGCCCGCAGCGGCGGCCAAAGCCTGCTTCAAGAGCTGTTTCTCGTTCTGCTCACGATCAAGGATATTGCCTCCGGCCGAGGGCAGGGCGGAGACCGCGATGGTCGTGGCGGAGAGCTGCGTGAATCGCGGATCGAGGTCACCGGCGGCAACCGTCTTACCCGAACGGAGGACGGCGAGATTCTCGCAAGCATTGCGGAGCTCGCGGATATTCCCAGGCCAAGGATAGCGAACGAGCACGGCGAGTGCTTCCGGTGATAGCTTGGCCGCGGCGACCGAGTTCTCCTTGGCGAAGCGCTCGAGATAATGCGAAAGGAGCAGGGGAACGTCATCCTGGCGCTCACGCAGGGGCGGTAAGCGCAGCGGGACGACGGACAGACGATAGTAGAGATCTTCGCGGAACTTCCCCTCCTTGACCATCTGCTGAAGGTCGCGATTGGTCGCACAGACCAACCGAAGATCGAGGCCGATCGGACGATGTGAACCGAGGCGCTCGACGGAGCGAGTCTCTAAGAAGCGCAGGAGCTTGACCTGAGTGGTGGCATCGATTTCCCCGATTTCATCGAGGAAGAGGGTGCCGCCATCCGCCGATTCGAAGCGACCCACGCGCCGCTCGTTCGCCCCCGTGAAGGCGCCCTTCTCGTGACCGAATAATTCGGACTCCAGCAGGTTGGCAGGAATCGCGGCACAATGCACCGCCATGAAAGGTCCTTTCGCGCGCTGGCTCGCCTGATGAATCATCTGAGCGAAGAGCTCCTTGCCCGTGCCGGTCTCGCCAAGCAGGAGGATGGTGGCATTAGACGAAGCGACTGAACGCACCTGTTCGATCG
The DNA here is from genome assembly GCA_937875975.1 of uncultured Opitutia bacterium. GTDB lineage: Bacteria > Verrucomicrobiota > Verrucomicrobiia > Opitutales > UBA953 > UBA953. Next base: position 2,779 of record CALEEU010000221.1, read on the forward strand.
AACGCTGGAGGGCGGCGGAGGAGCCGACGATTTCGCTCAGCGAAAACTTGCGGTCGAGGCGGGCCTTGAGCGTGACGACTTCTTTCTCCGTGGTGCGGGCCTTCAGCCCGCGATCAAGAACGAGCTCCACCTGACGCAGGTCTACGGGCTTCTGGAAGAACCAATATGCCCCGAGACTCATCGCCTTCACCGCGGTGTCCACGTCGCCGTAGGCCGTCATCATAATGCAGACGGGCTGGTTGGGCAGCTTGAGCGCGCGGTCGATGACCGCCATACCGTCTTCGCCCGCCATGCGGAGATCCGTGAGCACCGCATCGGGCGGGACGTCCTGCATAAGGCGCGCCGCTTCCGCGGCGTCCTTGGCTACAAAAGTCTCATAGCGATCTTCCAATGCCGCGCGCAGTCCTTCGCGGATATTCTTCTCGTCGTCGACGATGAGCACCGTGGGTTTCATGGGCTTAGGCTTCGGAAGAGGTCTGATGGTTGGCCGCACCCCAGGCGCGGGCGGCTTTCTCCGCCAAAGCGATGCGCGCGCGGTCGACCTCAGCCAGACGGGCCTTGAGGTTCGCGTTGGAAACGCGTGCGAGGTCATCCAGGTCGCACAGGTAAGTGCCGTCGAGCCCGTGGACGCCGGAGGCGAAATTACGCGGCACGCCAAGGTCAACGAGCAGAAGAGGGCGGCCCGCCCGGCGGCCAGCGATCTCGCGGAGTGAGACCGCGTCGAGCAAAGCGCGCTCTACGGTCGCGCAGCCCACGATCACATCATGTGCGTGCGCCTGACGTAACGCGTCGGCCAGCGTGAGCGAAGCTCCGGAGAATTCCTCCGCGAGGGTGCGGGCGTTGTCGAACGTGCGCGAGGCGACGGAAATCTGGGAGGCGCCGCGAGAGACGAGCGCTTGGACGACCTGACGTCCGACATCGCCCGTGCCAAGCACGAGTACCCGAGCCTCGGCAAGCGAGCCGAAGACGCGCAGGGCGAGATCGACGGCGACATTTCCGAGACTCACCTGTCCTTGTGAGATGCCAGTGTTGGTGCGCGCCCAGGCGCCTGCCTGGAAGGCGCGCTGGAAGACGCGGTTGAGCACCGGGCCGGTCATCCCTCGCGCGAGCGCGTCGGCGTAGGCATCCTTGACTTGTCCAGCGATCTCGACTTCGCCGACCATCTGAGACTCAAGTCCGGAGACCACGGAGAAAAGGTGTTCGACGGCCTGTAAGCCGGGGACTGGGCGCAAGTGCTGATCGAGCACGGCCGCAGACGCACCGGTCGCTTTAAGCAGCGCGCTACGTACATGCAGGGCGGCGGCTTCGTCTCCGACTGCGTAAGCCTCGAGACGATTGCAGGTCGCGAGCAGCACCGCCTCGGCGAGGCCAGCTTCGCGAGCGGCCGCGTAGAAAACCTCCGCACCGCCAGCGGGGACGGTGAACGTCGCGCGTTCGTCGAGTCCGGCGGTGCGGTGGGTAGCGCTGAGCGCCACCAGATTGCGGGCGCGGTCGCTCATCGGGACGAGGGCAGCGAAAGATAGAGCGCGATCAGCGCCGGGATGAAGGCGAGCAGGGAAGCGCGCGCGAAGGAAGCGCCCGGCAGACGTTGACGACGGCGATGCACGACGATCCAGAAACAGGCGAGCCAAGTGATGAGGGCCGCGATGAGCTTCGGAGCAGCGACGAGCGCGAGGTCGCGCTGAGCCCAATCGGTCGCACCAATGACCAAGGAAAGTCCGAGGAGCCAGACCGCCGCACCCATCAGCTGAGCGCCGATGCGATCGAGCGGAACCAGCGCGGGCAGCAGAGCGTAGATTCCGCCGAACTGATGCCGCGCGAGGGCGCGATCCTGCAGGAGAAAAGCGGCGGAGTTGAGCGCCTGGGCACCCAGTACGCAGTACGCAAGAATCGCGGCCCCCACATGGATGGCGATGAGCGGCTTACCGGTCTTGTCCAAGCCTGGGTGTTCGACGACGCCGAGAAAAGCCGCCGCCACGAGGCACAGCGCGGTCGTGCCCGCGATTGCCCAAGTCGGCAGACGATGGTTAAACGTCAGGTCGAGAAAAAGGGCCAAGCCCGACACGCCCCACGCAATCGAGAGTAACACCTCCGCGGCACTCGCGATGGGCAGGGAATTCGTGCGCAGCCCTTGGTAGGCGAGCATCGTGGTGAGCAGAACCCATCCGCCACGAAGCAACCAGAGGCCGGAGGCCTGTAATTTTCCGGAGGCGTCTTTGGGAGCCAGTGCATCGAGCAAGGCGGCAGCCACAAAGACCGCTGCACAGCCCAACAGGCAGTCCCGGGCGAGGGGATGGGCGGCGAGTTCGGCGGCCACGGTGAGCATGGGTTGAGATAAGGGGAGGTGTGACATTTTGGCAAACCCTCAAGACGTCCTGTTTTCTTGCGGCCGAGGGCAGGGGTGGGATAGGTTGACTGTTCTTATGGCCCACGACCTCTACGACCTTACCCAGCACCCTCCCCGTAGCCCCCGCGTCCGCCTAGGCGGCTTGGTTATCCTTCCTCGGATGATCGACAAAGCACGCGCCACTAAGGCCGGGAAAAATGGCGAATATAACTACGCGTGCCCGCTGGATGCCAACGTCCTGGACTTCCTTGGCGTCGAAGCAAACGCACTTAAGGCACAGATTGACAACGGCTTAGGTGATGGTGAAATCCTTGTTTGGCTGATGGCCAATGCAAAGAAGCCCCGTACGGCCCAGGAAATCGCTGCTTTCAGCGCATTCCATGAGCAGCGCGCTCCCAGCTCTCCTGGAAGCCGTGCTAAGATGACTGACTACCAGTCCTCAACCCCAGCCGGTGCCAAGCGTGATGACATCACCACCTGGTTCGAGGTGCTCGATCTGGACGATCACCAGAGCTTCGGCGGTAAGGTATAACCCGTGGCGAAGGTCGGACAGCCCCGCCGCGTACTCCTCGTCTGCATGGGCAACATCTGTCGGTCTCCGACCGCTGAGGCTGTACTGAGGGCCAAAGCGAGGCAGGCCGGGTTGACCATCGAGTTTGATTCCGCCGGCACGGAAAGCTACCACATCGGCGACCCACCTGATCCTCGCTCGGTGCGGCACGCGAAGGAGCGTGGCTACGACCTATCAGGACTCCGCGCGCGGCAGGTACATGCCGATGATTTTCACTCGTTCGACCTCATCCTCGCCGCGGATGAGCTCAACTT
>CALEEU010000222.1 GCA_937875975.1 uncultured Opitutia bacterium
GAGAAAGTCCTGCAGCAGGTCGCTGAGATGGCCTCAGGCGACCTTCGGCGCGCGTTGAACTGCCTTGAGACCTTGGTCCTTTCCGCGCCCGCCCTTGGAATCGTCACGGACGACGCCGTGGCTTCTTTCGCCCGCGAACGGCGCATCCGTTATGACGACGGCGGCGACGACCATTACGACACCGCCTCGGCCTTCATCAAGTCCGTCCGCGGGGGCGATCCGGACGCAGCCCTCTATTGGCTCTTCCTGATGCTCGAAGGAGGGGAGGAGCCCCGCTTTATCGCCCGTCGACTCGTCATCTGTGCTTCCGAGGATGTCGGCCTGGCGGATTCGCGCGCCTTGGGCGTCGCCACCGCCGCCTTCCAGGCCTGTGAGATGGTCGGCATGCCCGAATGCGAATACGCGCTCGCCCATGCGACGCTCTTCCTGGCGCTCTCGCCCAAGAGCAACAGCACCACCGTGGCGATCTCTGAGGCCAAGGACGCCGTGCGCAACATGCCGCGTCAGGAGGTGCCGCTGCACCTGAAGGACGCGCACAACAGCGTGAACAAGAGCCTCGGGAACGGCGGCACCTATCGTTATAGCCACGATTGCCCGGAAGCCATCAGTGGCCAGGAATACCTCAGCCGTCCGCTTTCGCTTTATCATCCTGGTGACGCGGGCGCCGAGCCCCAGATCGCTGAGCGTCTCGCTCGCTGGCGTGAGCTCAAGGCCGGCCTGAAGAAGAAGGATGGTCGTCCGTGAGCAAGGTCGCACCACGTCTGCCGTGGTTCGGTCCGGGTAAGTTCCCGCTCTACCTCGCGCCGATGGCCCGCCACACCGATGTGGCTTTCCGTCAGGTCTGCAAGGAGCAGGGTGCCGACGTGATGGTCACGGAGTTCGTACAGTCCGAGGCCCTCATCCGCGATAATGTGAAAGCTTGGGAGATGGTCGATTTCACCGAAGCCCAGCGTCCGATGGGCGTGCAGATCTTCGGCGCCACGCCCGCCTCGATGGCCAAGGCCGCCCGGCTGGTCTGCGATCGCGTGAGGCCTGACTTCCTTGATCTCAATTTCGGCTGCCCCGCGCATAAGGTCATCGAACAGAACGCCGGGTCAGGGCTCCTGCGATGCACGCCGTTGCTTTACGATCTCGTGAAGGCCGTGAAGGATGCGATTCCGGATGTACCGCTCACGGCCAAGATGCGACTCGGCTGGGATCACGCCACCATCGTGGCCGTCGAGGTAGCTGGTCGCCTCCAAGAGCTCGGCGTCGAGGCCTTGGCGGTCCACGGACGTACCAAGGAGCAGGGTTATTCCGGCGAAGCCCATTGGGGCTGGATTGCCAAGGTCGCCGCCGCCGTGGATATCCCCGTGATCGGTAACGGCGACGTGAAGGACGGAGCTTCGGCTCTTCTTCGGCATCGGGAAGCCGGTGTCTCCGGGTTGATGGTCGGCCGAGCGGCGCTGGGTAACCCTTGGATATTTGCCCAGATTAAGGCAGCGATGGAGGGCAGGGGAGGGTCCGCCGCCGAAATCGGCATGCAACAGCGCTGGGATTGCATGATTCGCTTGGCCGAGCTCACGATCGAGGTGCATGCCTCGCGTCTGGGCACGCGCGATGTGCGTTGGATGCTCGATCGGATGCATCCGCTGACCCACGGGCTGCCTGGCTCCCGAAAATTGCGCGACCGACTCCGTCACTGCCTGACCTTGGACGACCTGCGACGGCTCCGCGATGAGCACCTCGCGGAATCGGTGAAGTGAATTAAAACCCCTATTCGCAAGGTGACGGTGATGGTGTTACGGACGTGCAACAGAAACCTCATTTTCTTATCTACAGGGGTCCTGTTAATAACCTGTGCAGGGCTTGCTCTTGTCCCTCGTCACCGCGCGTTCACAAATGCCATCCGATTCGCACCCCGTGGATCGACCCTGGCCCCTCCGCTGGACGTTATACGGTGGAATCCAATTTTTAACCTCTCAAACGCCCTCTCACCAACGACTTACGCTTCACCTTCCGCCGATCAATAATTTGGCGGTGAAGCAGTTAAAACCTGAGGGTCGTTTCATTAACATCTCTTTTACGAAAATACCTTACTTTCGGGCTTCCAAAGAGCCTGTGAACAACCTTTCTCAACCCTCCCCCTTTCTCATGTCCCCTTCCGTCAGCCACCTATCCCTTTGGGAGACCGCAAAAAGCGAACTCCGTAACGCCCTTCCTCGCGCGGACTTCGAAACTTGGATCTCTTCTCTGCAACCCCTGAGCATCATCGAGGGCAAGGTTCTCGTGCTGGAAGCTCCGTCCGTGCTCACTGAAGCCTGGGTGAACAGCAACTACGCCGAGATGCTCCGTCGCCAGCTCACGCTCGTCGCCGGTCGCAATATGGATTTCCGTCTGACCGCTTCGGTTGACGCTTCGCGCGAAGCCGCTCCGGCTCCCGCTCCGGTCGCGCGTTCTTCGCGTCAGGCCGCCACCGCTTCGCCAGCTCCGGCGATCAAGGCGAACAACACGTTCGATAATTTCATCGTCGGTCCGGAAAACGAGATGGCCCACGGTGCTTCGCTCGCCGTCGCTAAGGAACCCGGCCACTACTACAACCCGCTCTTCATCCACGGTCCGACCGGTCTCGGCAAGACCCACCTGATGCACGCGATCGCCCACTCGGTCTACGCCGCCAACCCGCAGGCCCGCATCGCCTACATCTCGTCCGAGACTTTCACCAACGATTTCATCCAGGCCCTCCAGACCGGCAGCGTCGCCGCGTTCCGCCGGCGTTACCGCGAACTCGACCTGCTCTTGATCGACGACATCCATTTCCTCGCCGGCAAGGAATCCACGCAGGACGAGTTCTTCCACACTTTCAACGAGCTGCATAACAACCATAAGCAGGTGGTCCTCACGAGCGACCGCCCGGCTTCCGAGATCGCCAAGCTCCAGGAACGCCTTGTCTCCCGCTTCCAGTGGGGCATGGTCGCTTCCATCCAGGCCCCCGGCCTCGAGACCCGCATCGCCATCCTCCGCAAGAAGGCCGCCGCCCGTGGCCTCGACCTCCAGCCCGAGATCGCCGAGTTCATCGCCTCCCGTATCGCCCGTAATGTCCGTAATCTCGAAGGCGCCGTCACCCGTATCGTCGGTCTGACCGGCATGACCCGCAAGCCCCTCGAACTTGCTCAGGTCGAGAAGCTGCTCCATGACATCCTCGTCGAGGAAGCCAGCCACACGCTCACGGCCGAGGTTATCCAGCGCAAGGTCGCCGAGCACTACCGCATCCAGATGTCGGACATGACGTCCAAGCGTCGCATGCAGAATATCGCTTTCCCCCGTCAGGTCGCCATGTACCTCGCCACCCAGCTCACCGGCATGTCCCTCGTGTCGATCGGCCAGGCTTTCGGCGGTCGCGACCACGGTACGGTCATCCACGCCCGCAAGACGGTCGTGAACCAGATGGAAGTGGACACCAACGTGCGCCGCACGGTCGAGTATCTCCGCGCCCAGCTGTCGATGAACCG
>CALEEU010000223.1 GCA_937875975.1 uncultured Opitutia bacterium
CGGACCCTGCGGGCTCCGGTGTTGTCGGCTACTTCGAGCCGGGAAAGCATCTGAATCATTGTAAGAAAGGTCGGGAGTTAGGTGGGGCCGATTAGTCGTCGATGGACTCAGCGGCAACCTTCGCGGCTTCGACGACGCGGACGACGCGCCAGCGCTTGAGCTTGGAAAGGGGGCGGGTCTCCATGATCTCGACCTTGTCGCCGGGCTTGCACTCGTTCTTTTCGTCGTGGGCGTGCAGGACGGTGCGGCGCTTGACTTCCTTCCCGTAGACGGGGTGAGGAACGGTGTACTGGAAGTTCACCTTGATGGATTTGTCGCCCGAGCGGGAGGCGACGAGACCCAGGAGGGTCTTACGGTTGGAGCGGTCTTCGGACATCGGGAAATGGAGTTTTGTTATGAATTACTTCTTCTTCGCCGGGGCGGACTTGCCGGAAAGGATGGTCATGCAACGGGCGACGTCGCGGCGCAGGGCGCGGAAACGGGAGGAGTTCTCGACAGCACCAGTAGCCTTCTTCAGGCGGAGGCTGAGGAGTTCTTCGCGGGACTCGCGGATACGCTTCTGCAATTCGGCAGGAGCCAGGGGGCGCAGGGCCGTAGCGGCGGTGGGCTTATCTTTCCGGGGGGAGGACATCGGTGAAAAGGGTCAGTTATGGGTGGTCGGTGCCTGATGCATCAATACTTTTCGAGCTCTTCGCGGGCCACGAAGCGGCAGCGGAGCTGAAGTTTGGTGTCAGCGAGGCGCATGGCTTCGCGGGCGACAGAGATCGGCACGCCGCCGACTTCGAAGAGCATGGTGCCCGGCTTGATGCAGGCCACGTAGTACTCGACGCTACCCTTACCAGAGCCCATTCGGACTTCGGCAGGCTTCCGGGTGACCGGAGTGTGAGGGAAGATACGCATCCACATCTTGCCCTTACGCTTAAGCGAGCGGGAGATGGCGATACGGGCAGCTTCGATCTGATTGGCCGGGACGCGGCCACGAGAGAGGGACTGGATGCCGAAGTCGCCGAAGGAAAGCGTGTTGCAGACCGTAGCGTTGCCACGGATTTTGCCCTTACGGTGCTTGCGCCACTTGGTGCGAGCGGGTTGGAGATTGGCCATGTTGGTCTAGAAGGTGAAGGGTTGAGGGGAAGGCTTAGAACTCAGAGTCCTTGGAGCAGATCCAGCACTTGATGCCGACCTTGCCGGCCAGGGTGCGGGCTTCGGTGAAACCGTAGTCGATATTCTCGCGAAGGGTGTGGAGAGGCACGCGACCGACGCGGGCGGATTCAACGCGGGCGATTTCAGCGCCACCGAGACGACCGCCGAGGCGGATACGAATGCCATCGGCACCGTTGGTCATGGTGGTCTGGACGGCCTTCTTCATGGCGCGACGGAAGGAGATGCGGCGTTCGAGCTGCAGGGCGATGTTCTCGGCGACGAGCTGGGCCACGAGATCGGGGCGCTTCACTTCGTTCACTTCGAGGATGATGTCGTCGATGCGGGCCTTGCCAGCGACCTTCTGGATTTCGGTGCGGAGGTTCTTGAGTTCATCGCCCTTACGGCCGATGACGACGCCCGGGCGGGCGGTCCAGATGCGGACGCGGACCTTCTGGCCGGCGCGTTCGATGAAGATGCGGGGCACAGCGGCCTGGCGAAGCTTCTCCTTGAGGAACACGCGGATGCGATAGTCCTCGAGGATATTTGCCGGGAAGTCTCGCTTGGTGGCGTACCAGCGGGATTCCCAGTTGCGGCGGACGGCTAGACGGAAGCCGATCGGATTTACTTTCTGGCCCATGTTTCGAAAATTACTTGGTGGCGGAACCCAGAGACACGCGGATGTGGCTCATGGATTTGTGGATAGGGTGAGCGGAACCGCGGGCGGCCGGCATCGAACGCTTGATGACCGGACCCTGGTTGACCGTCGCGGAGACGATCACGAGATCGCTGCTGGAAAGGTTATGGTTGTTCTCGGCGTTGGCGATCGCGCTGGCGAGCGTCTTGCTCAGAAGGCGGGCGGACTTGCGCGGGATGAAGCGGAGGAGCTGGACGGCTTCTTCGGCGGGGAGGCCCTGAATTTGGCGCGCGACTTCGCGGACCTTCTGGGGCGACATACGGGCAAAACGGGTGGTGGCGTGGACTTCCATGACGTGGGTAAAGGTTGGGTTAGATGCGGGGATTGGCGCGGGGAGTGACGAGGTCGCCGGCATTGATGCCAGCGGAGTTGTCGAGGGAGAGGATGAGGGCGACCGAACGGTGCAAACCGGCTTCGGCGATGACGAGGGCGCCGAAGGCGCGACCGTCACGGCTCACGTTACAGACCGTACCGGGGCGGAAGCCGCGGTCGTGTCCGCCATCCAGAACAACCAGATCCGTCGCGCGAGCGGAGACGACCGCGACGACCGGAGCCTTGCCATCCGCTTCGGCCGCACCAAGCGCGCGGACTTCCGCGCCGACCGCGGTGGCGGCGACGAGAAGAGCGGACATGGTGAGGACGTTGCGCACGGTGTGGATTACTGAGCTTCCTTACGGGAGGGCTGGGTGTGCTGGCGGAAGGTACGCGTAGGAGCGAACTCTCCGAGCTTATGGCCGACCATGTTTTCCGTCACATAGACGGGAACGAAGGCCTTGCCGTTGTGGACTTCAAGATTGAGACCGATGAAGTCTGGGGTGACCGTCGAGCGGCGCGACCAGGTCTTGATCGGCTTACGGCTGTTGGCCTTCTGGGCGACGGAGACTTTGTCGACGAGGTGGGCGTCGACATAGAAACCCTTTTTGCGGGAGCGTGCCATGTTATGAGAGGATTAGGAAGGGTTAGACCTGCTTCACCTTGCGGCCGTTGCGGCGCAGGATGATTTGGTTGTTGGAGGCCTTCGCCTTGGTGCGGGTCGGGAAGCCCTTAGCGAGCTGGCCCCACGGAGACTTGAGGTGTTGACGACCGCCGCCACCCTTCTTCTTGCCGCCGCCACCGCCGTTCGGGTGATCGACAGGATTCATGGACATACCGCGCTGACGAGGACGGATGCCCTTCCAGCGGCTGCGGCCGGCCTTACCGAGGCTGGCGTTGTGGTGGTCGACGTTGCCGACGATGCCAACGGTGGCACGGCAAGCGGCGTTAAGGTAGCGCTGTTCGCCGGAAGGCATGCGCAAGATGGCACGACCATCCTCGAGACCCAGGAGCTGGGCGAAGCCGCCGGCGGAGCGGGCGAGCTGACCACCCTTACCGGGTTCGATTTCGATGCAATGGATGAAGGTAGCCGGAGGAATCAGGCTCAGCGGCAGGGAAAGTCCCGGGGTGAGCTGCTCCTGGGCGGTGTTGGTGCTGACAACCTTGTCACCGACCTTGAGGCCATCCGGAGCGAGGATGTAGTTCAGGGTCTTGTCGGCGTACTCGATGAGGGCCAGGTGGGAAGTGCGGTTCGGATCGTACTCGATGCGGAGGACGGTGGCCGGGGAGTCCAGGCGGTCGCGACGGAAATCGATGGCGCGATAGAGCTTCTTATGGCCTCCGCCACGACGGCGAGAGGTGATGCGGCCGTAACAATTACGGCCCATGGCGCGGTGCTTGAACTCAGTAAGGGAGCGCTCGGGGCGACCGGTGTGCAGGCCCTCGGTCTTAACGCGTACAAGGAAGCGCGTACCGGGGGTGATAGGACGATGAGTGATGATGGGCATGGCTTTGCTGCTCCGAGATTAGGCGAGGGAGATGACGTCGCCCTTCTTCAGGGTGACGATGGCACGACGAGAGTTCGTCTCGGTGTAGATCGAACCTCCGGAGAGACGGCTGCGGCGCAGCTTCCCCTTACGGATGAGGATGTTGATTTTCTCGACGGTCACCTTGAAGGAGGCCTCGACGGCCTTCTTGATCTGAGCGCGATCGGCGCCAGGGTAGACCTCGAAGACGTACTTGTTGGCTTCGGCGAGGCCGGAGGCCTTTTCCGTGAGGATTGGGCGGCTGATGATTTCAGAAGCGGGCTTCATGGGATGACAGGCTTAGTTTTTGGCGCGCTCGAGGACCTTGTTGAGGCCGTCTTCCGAGATCAGGATGCGCGGGGTGCGCACGAGATCGAGAGCGTTGAGATTGGAAGAGTTGGAGAAGATGGCGCGGCTCAGGTTGCGGCTGGCGCGGACGACGCTGTCGGACCAGGTGGTGTCGACGACGAGGAGGCGCTTGCCGGCAGGGCTCACGTTGGTGAGCACCTTGGCGAAGAGCTTGGTCTTGGGCTGGGCGACTTCGAACTTCTCGATGACCGAGATACCACCGTCAGCGGCGAGCTCAAAGAGCGCGCGCTGGAGGGCAATCTTCTTGGCCTGAGCGGTGATGGTCTTGGACCAATCGCGAGGGCGAGGGCCGAAGACGACGCCACCCTTGAACATCTGGGGGGCACGCTTGTCGCCGTGGCGGGAGCCGCCGGAACCCTTCTGCGGCAGAACCTTCTTACCAGAACCGGCGACTTCGCCGTAATCCTTGGTCTTGGAGGTACCCTGGCGCTTGTTGGCCTGGTAGGAGACAATCACCTGCTTGAGCAGGGCAACGCCCTTGGAGCCTTCGAAGGAAGGAATATCGAATTCCTTTTCGGTGAAGGCGGAGCCGTCGGACTTATAAACTTTGAGCTTCATATCGCTGAGATGCTTGGTGGGTTACTTGGCGGCGATGGCCTTCTTGGCCGGACGCACGAGGACGACCTCACCGTTGGCGCCGGGGAAGCTGCCCTTGATGAGGAGGAGGTTCTTTTCCGCGAGGACTTGGACGACGCGGAGATTCTGGACAGTGCGCTGCACCTGGCCCATGTGGCCCGGCATTTTCTTGCCCTTAAAGACGTGACCCGGAGTCTGACGCATGCCGATCGAGCCGATACGGCGGTGCATCATGTGACCGTGGGAGTCAGGCTGGCCATCCATGTTGTAGCGCTTGACGACGCCCTGGAAACCACGGCCCTTGACGGTACCGATGACGTCCACCATCTCGCCGGCGGTGAACTTCTCGACGGTGATGACGTCGCCGACCTTGGCCTGCGTGGCGCCGGGCTGGCGGATTTCGTGAAGATGGGTGTGAGGAGCGACGCCTGCCTTGCGGAGGTGGCCGACTTCGCCGGCAGTCATGCGGCTTTCCTTCTGGGGACCAAAGGCGATCTGAACGGCATCATAGCCATCCTTATCGACGGTCTTCACCTGGGTGACGGGACAGGGACCCGCTTGGACGACCGTGACAGGGACGAGGTTGTTGTCCGCGTCATAGACCTGGGTCATTCCGATTTTCTTACCGAGTAGCTGGTGTTTCATTTTTCTAAGAGGCAGGTGGCGTTTCCGCCGTTTGGTCATTGCTGACCTGCATTAGGCTTAGGATTCCTTACGGAATCTTGGTCCTGATAGAGGGGCTTGGACGTCCTGCGTTGGGTTGGAGGTTAAGGTGGAGGGTTGAAGAGTTAGACTACGATGTTGATGTCAACCCCAGAAGGTAGGTTGAGCTTCTTCAGTTCGTCCACGGTCTGGGCGTTGGGCTCCATGATCTCGATCAGGCGCTTGTGCGTGCGGATCTCGAACTGATCCATGGACTTCTTGTCCACGTGGGGGGAACGGTTGACGGTAAGGCGGGAGATGTCGGTCGGCAGCGGCACGGGGCCGGTGACGCGGGCGCCGGTACGCTTGGCGGTGTCGACGATCTCATTGGCGGACTGGTCGACCATGCGGTAGTCGAAGCCCTTGAGCTTGATGCGGATTTTGGTGCGGGCCATCGGGAAGGG
>CALEEU010000224.1 GCA_937875975.1 uncultured Opitutia bacterium
CGGCCCATGGCCGGCACGATGAATTTCTTCCGGGCCCAGGATGAGGCCCGTGGACGCACGACCAAGTTGGTCGTGCTCCTTGTGTTGGCGATCGTGGTGCTTGCCGGCTCTTTCTACGTGCTGGCCGTGCTAGGTCAGAATGAGCTGAGTCGCCGAGGGGAGCTCGACTGGTTCCAGCCCGACCTGTTCTTCTGGACCACGGGCGTGGCCCTGATCGTCATCATCGGCGGCAGCCTGGTCCGTATCGCCGAACTATCCAAAGGCGGCGGCGCCATCGCGGAGCGCCTCGGCGGCCGGCTGGTCGGCGCGACCACCAAGGACGTCGCCGAGCGTCGCTACCTGAACGTCGTGCAGGAGATGGCCTTGGCCTCGGGCCTGCCGGTGCCGCTGTGCTACGTCATCGATGGCGACGAGACCATCAACGCTTTCGCCGCCGGTAACTCGCCGCAGGATGCCGCGGTAGGCGTCACGCGCGGGGCCCTGCGCAACCTGACCCGCGACGAGCTGCAGGGCGTCATCGCCCATGAGTTCAGCCACATCGGCAACGGGGACATGAAGCTTAACCTGCGCATCATCGGGGCGATCGCCGGCCTGACCGCTCTCGCCCAGCTAGGCTACATCTTCTTCCGCCTTGCTGGTTCCGTGCGCGGCAAGAACTCCGCGCCCATCGCGTTGGGTATGGTCCTCGCCGGCGTCGTGGTGCTGCTCGTCGGCTCGGGTGGCATTCTTTTCGGCAAGATCATCCAGGCCTCGGTCTCGCGCCAGCGCGAGTATCTCGCCGACGCCTCCGCGGTCCAGTTCACCCGCAATCCGCTCGGGCTCGCCTCGGCCCTCCGCAAGGTCGCCGGGCTCTCCGGCGCGCGGCGCGAAGCCTCTTCCGCCGAACTCGAGGCCCAGCACATGTTCTTCGCGGGCTCGGCGGGCTTCCTCGAATCGCTCTTCTCGTCGCACCCGCCGATCGGCGAGCGAATCCGACGCGTCGACCCGGCGTTCGACGGCCATATTCCGGACGTCAAGCCCCTCGCCGTCACGGCCGATGACGAACCGGTTTCCGGTCTCAGCGGACGGGACGTCGCGACGCCTCCACCGCTGCCGACCCCGGCGCGGACGGTGCCGACGGACCGGCAGATCCAAGACTCGGTCGGCTTCCGCGGCGTGATCCCTGGTGCTCTGCGCGCGGCTTCCGAAGACCCGGTGAGCGCGATGGCCGTCGTGCTCGGGCTCATCCTTCGCCATGATCCGGCGCAGCGTGCCGCCCAGCTGGCCCAGGCCGAACCCCTCGCCGGCGGTGAAGTGGTCAAGGAGGCCCGTCGTCTCGACGCTTTGCTCCGTGGCGTCCCGGCTGGCTCGCGCGTGGCCTTGCTCGACCTTTCAATGCCTGCCTTGCGTCAGCTCTCGCCGGCCCAGGTCGCGGCTTTCCGCAAGGCTTTGGAGCGCGCCGGCTATGAAGCCGAAGACGGGCTGATCGTCCTGCTCATCCAGGCGTCGATGCGTCGTTATCTTTCGGCCGAGAAGAATCCGCCCAGCCGCCCCGGCGATGTCGCCGCCGCCTGCGGACTCGTCCTTTCCGCCGTCGTGCAGACTTCTGGTGAGGATCCTGCGGCGCAGGGCCGGGCCTACGTGCTCGGTGCCGGCGTGCTGGGCATGGCTGGCTTGTCGCCGACGATGGTAGCGCCGGCGTCGGTGGACCTTGCCAAGGTCGATGAAGCCTTGGCCGTCATCGCCGGACAGACCGTGCCGGCCCGCCGTCAGTTCGTCCGCGCCATCGGTGCGGCCATGCTGCACGACGACCGCGCCGAGCCCGCCGAAGTCGAGATCGTCCGCGCCGTGGGCGATTCGCTCGGAATCAGTTTCGCGACGGGGCTGAAGGCCTAAATTGCGGCTTCGCCGCGTGCAAAGGTGCGAAGGTGCAAAAGTGCAAAGGTGTGAGCACGGCCAACCCAGCGCGGGACTTCACTTTTGCACGTTTGCACGGGGGCGATAGCCCCGTTTGCACCTTTGCACGGACGGCTTCGCCGTCCTTTACGCGATCAGCGACTCGCCGGTCATCTCCGCCGGCTTCGGCAGGCCCATGAGGGCGAGCAGGGTCGGGGCGACGTCGGCGAGGCGCCCGGTGGGGCGGGTCTTGAGGGTCTTGCAGTCGGCGCCGTAGAGGATGACCTCGACGGGGCTGAGCGTGTGGCGCGTGTGGGCGCAGTTCTCTTCCGGCTCCCACATCTGGTCCGCGTTACCGTGGTCGGCCGTGACGAGGGCCTTGCCGCCGACCTGGTCGATGGCGGCGAGGAGGACGCCGAGGCCGCTGTCGACCGCTTCGCAGGCCTTGCAGACCGCGCCGAGGTCGCCGGTGTGGCCGACCATGTCCGGGTTGGCGTAGTTGACGACGATGAGGCCGAACTTGCCGGAGAGGATCGCAGCCTTGGCCATCTCGGTGACATGCGAAGCCGACATCTCGGGCTTCTGGTTATAGGTCGAGACTTCCTTCGGGCTCTGCGCCATGCCGCGCTCTTCGCCGGGGAAGGCTTCTTCGCGGTAGTCGTTGAAGAAGAAAGTCACGTGCGGGAATTTCTCGGTCTCGGCCGTGCGGAACTGCGCGATGCCCTGCTTGGCGACCCACTCGCCGAGGATGTTCGCCATCTTGGCGGGCTTATCGAAGACCACGTTCGGGCAGAGGCCCTTCTCGTAGTTGGTGAGGGTGGCGTAGAAGATCTTGAGCAGC
The DNA here is from genome assembly GCA_937875975.1 of uncultured Opitutia bacterium. Taxonomy (GTDB): domain Bacteria; phylum Verrucomicrobiota; class Verrucomicrobiia; order Opitutales; family UBA953; genus UBA953. The sequence goes on from CALEEU010000224.1 coordinate 2,717, forward strand.
TTCGTGCGCGGGAAGCCCTTGAATTCAGGGTCGATGAAGGCGCGGGTGATTTCGCGCGGACGGTCGCCACGGAAGTTGAAGAAGAGCACCGAGTCGCCGTCCTGGATGAAGGCGGTGCCCTTGATGCGGGTGGCCGGGACGAACTCATCGCCGGTCGTATTGGAGTCGGTCGGCTTATCGTAATAGGCCTGCACGGCTTCGGCGGCCGAAGCGGCTTCCGGGGCCGGAGCGCCGGTGAGGGCGTCGTAAGCGGTCTTCACGCGTTCCCAGCGGTTGTCGCGGTCCATGGCCCAGAAGCGTCCGGCGACGCTGGCGACCTTGCCGATACCGATCTTCACGAGTTCGGCTTCGAGCTGCTTGAGGTAGCCGAGGCCCGAGGTGGGCGGGCTGTCGCGGCCGTCCATGAAGGCGTGGATGTAGACCTTGGAGAGGCCTTCTTCCTTCAGCAGGCGGAGAAGGGCGTAGAGGTGGGGCAGGGTGGAGTGGACGCCGGCTTCGGAGCACAGGCCCATCAGGTGGACCGCGCCGCCGGTGGCCTTGACGTTCTCGACCAGGCCGCGGAAGGCCTTGATCTGGCGCATGGCGGCCGGATCAGTGAGGCCCTTGTCGATGCGGACGATCTCCTGGTCGACGATGCGACCCGCGCCGATGTTCTGGTGGCCGACTTCGGAATTACCCATGATGCCAACCGGTAGGCCGACATCGAGGCCGTGGGCCATGATCTCGGTGCGGGGCCAATCCTTGGTCAGGCCGCGCGAGACCGGGATGTTCGCCAACTTCACGGCGTTGAACTTGTCGTGCTTAGGATTGTGGTTTTCGCCCCAACCGTCGCGAATCACTAGAAGTACGGGTTTCATAAATGGATAGGAGGGAGAGATAGGGTGAGTTAGGGCAGGGAGGCAAGAAGCAGGTGCGCCCGCTCAGGTGCAAAGGTGCAAATCGGGGCCAAGGCCCCTGTGCAGAAGTGCAAAAGTCTGTCTTGGGTAGGGGCGCCACTGCGTGGCGTCCGTTCGTCAGTTTGCTGCGGATAGGCCGTCAGCTGACTATTTCTACGAATCGGGGGCAACGGACGCGACGCAGTCGCGCCCCTACCTTGCCACATTTGCACCTTTGCACATTTGCACCTTTTGCACCTTTGCACATAAATCGAGCCATGCCCCGACTCCTCCTCGCTCTGCTCGGAATGGCCCTTTGCGCCATCGCCTCGGCCGCCACGGTCGAAAAACTCACCATTGATGGCAAAGCCGTCACGGTGAAGACCCCGGATAAGGCGGCGCCCGGTAAGCCTTGGCTTTGGGTCGGCGAGTTCGGTGGCCATCTGAAGTCGCTCGAGGACGGCCTCGTCGCCCAAGGCTGGCACGTCGTCTACGTCGGCGTGAGCAATCAGTTCGGCTCCGCCCGCTCGATGGCCACTTGGGAAAAGGCCTACGATGAATTCCACGGCAAGCGCGGCTTCTCCGCCAAGCCGGCGCTTCTTGGTATCTCGCGCGGCGGACTTTACGTAAACGCCTGGGCGCGCCTGCATCCGGATCGCGTCAGCGTGCTCTATCTCGACAACGCCGTGTGCGATATCCGTTCCTGGCCGGGCGGCGTGGCCCTTACGCACCAGAGCAAGGGCAGTGCCAAGGATTGGGCGTTGTATAAAACCGAGTTCGGTTATGCGAACGACGACGAAGCTAAGTCGAAGTCTCTGCAACCTGCCGAAGGCCTGCTCCCCGCGATCAAAGCCGGTGTGTTTCTGATCTCGTGTCATGGCACCGCCGACAAGACCGTTCCGTTCGAAGACAACGCCGCGTATGTCATCAAGCTCTGGCAGGACAACGGAGGCCGCGTGAAGGTGTTCCCCAAGGCCGGCGGCGACCATCACCCCCACGGCCTGCCGGACCCTAAGCCCCTCATCGAGGTCCTTACGGCGGAGGTGAAGTGACCGCAGGCGAGACCTGCGGAGGGGGCACGTGGGCAAGGTGACACGTGGGCAAGAGGATTTTTGTCTTAACCCCCTGTCCCCTTAACTCGTGCCCACATTACCCTCGCAGCCTTAGGGCTGCGCCCAGCGGCCCTTTTCCTTGATGAGGTCGACGAGGCGTTCGACGGCTTCTTCCTGGGGGACGTTGAACTTCACCGGAGTCTTGCCGACGTAGAGGTTGATCTTGCCGGGGGCGCCGCCGACGTAGCCGAAGTCGGCATCGGCCATCTCGCCGGGGCCGTTCACGATGCAGCCCATGACGGCGATGGTGACGGACTTGAGGTGGCCGGTGCGTTCCTTGATCTTGAGGGTCGTCGACTGGATATCGAAGAGGGTGCGGCCGCAGCTCGGGCAGGCGACATACTCGGTCTTGGTCTGGCGCATGCGCGCCCCCTGTAGGATATCGTAGGCGAGCGTGAGCGACTTCGCCGAGGAGGTGGGCGTCTCGCACGACAGGAAGTCGCCGTAGCCGTCGACGAGCAGGCCGCCGGCGAAGATCGAGGCTTCGATCAGGCGGGACTGGAAGCCGGCATCCAAGCTAACGGCATTGGCGACCGTGGCGCGGATCCACAGGGGGGCTTCGAGCTGGGCGACGTCGGCGCAGCGCACGAGTTCGCGGTAAGTGCCCGTGGCGTGCAGGCCATCCTGCGGCTGCGAAGAGGTGAGGATCAGGCGCCCGGCGGGAATCACCGCGAGTTCCTTCGTGAGCGCGGTGACCGTCGGGCCATCGAGGTCGACGGCGAGGATCGCGTCGTGCTTCGTCACGGCGTCGCCCCAGGCTTTGACGGCGGCGCCATCGCTGGCGGCGAAGGCCTTGACGACCACCAGGCGGCTGCCGGAGCCGTCGAAGGGGAAGTCGGCAGGGGAGAGGCTCGTCTCGACGAACAGGGCCGGTACGGCCTGTCCGAGGGCCTTACGAAGTGAGCGCAGGCCTGACGTATGGGCGATATCGTCGAGACGCACCAGCAGGCCTTCGGCGCGGACTTCGCGTTGGGCCGCATGGGCGTCGAGGATCTCCTTCGCCGCAGCCTGCCAGTCGGCGAGGCCAGCGATGCTGCGGACGATCACGCGAGGGAGTTCACCTGAACCCGCGAGGCAATTCGAGGAAAGCGCGATGAGTTCGGTCTCGCGACGGACGAAGGAGAATGGGTCGGCCGGGTCGGCGGGCAGTTTGACCGACGACGCGGCGCCGAGCGCGGCGAAATCTTCGGCTCGGCGGACGATTTCTTTGCAGACCGGAATCTCGTGCCAAGGGTCTTCCGTGAGCGAGACGCGGACCGTGTCGCCCAGGCCGTCGGCGAGGAGCGAACCGATGCCGATGGCGGACTTGATACGTGCGTCTTCGCCTTCGCCGGCCTCGGTCACGCCGAGGTGCAGCGGGTAGTCCATGCCGAGGTCCGTCATACGGGCGGCCGCGAGGCGGTAGGCCTCGACCATCACCTTCGGGTTCGAGGACTTCATCGACAGGATCATGTCCTTGAAGCCGTGGGATTCCGCGATGCGGATGAATTCGAGGGCGGACTCCACCATTCCGTTCGGTGAGTCGCCGAAGCGGTTCATGATGCGGTCGGAGAGGGAGCCGTGGTTGGTGCCGATGCGCAGGCAGCGGCCGAGGGCCTTAGCGCGGAGGACAAGCGGCGTGAAGGCCTCGTGCAGGCGCTCCAGCTCCTCGGCGTAGGCTTTGTCCGTGTATTCCAGTACCGCGAATTTCTTCTTATCGGCGTAATTGCCCGGGTTCACGCGCACCTTCTCCACGTGTTCGACCGCTTCCATCGCCGCGACCGGCAGGAAGTGAATGTCGGCGACGAGCGGCTGGCTGAACCCCGCCGCGCGGAACTGTTGGTGGATATCCTTCAGCGCGATCGCCGCGGCCTTGTTCGGGGCCGTGATGCGGATGATCTCACAGCCCGCTTCCGCGAGCCGGATCGCCTGGGCCACCGTCGCCGCGACGTCCTCCGTGTCGGAGGTCGTCATGGACTGTAGTCGGATCGGATTCAGGCCGCCCACGGCCACGCCGCCCACGTTCACGACGCGGGTGAGGCGGCGGACCGTGCGGTGGCGGGAGGGACAATAGTCCGAGGACATGGGGGTATCTCAACCCCTTTGCCCTCAGCCGTCAACGAGCGTCAGAAATCCCAGCGCCAAGTCGACGGAATCCACTGGTAGCCCTTGCGGCCATTGGGGGCCACGATACCGAGGCCCGGCCAGGGGAGGTGGAAACCGAAGGCACGTTCCTTCGTGGCGGCGATCTCGGCGAAGACCTTCTTACGGGTCGCGACGGCCACTTCCGGGTGATGGTCGAAATCGATGAACCAGTTCGGGTCTTCGAGCATCAGCACATGGTTGTGGGCGAGGTCGGAGAGGTGGAGGAGGGACTGGCCTTCGGACTTGATCCGATAGATCGCGTGGCCGTCGGTGTGGCC
>CALEEU010000225.1 GCA_937875975.1 uncultured Opitutia bacterium
CCGTCACGCCTGACCAGGTCAAGGCGCTGCGCGGTGAAGTCGGCAAGCCCATGCTGACCGAGGCTGACCTCGTCCCGGCGAATTAATCGTAACGGGATAAAATAAAGGCCCGGTCTTCGCGAGAGGACCGGGCCTTTTTGTTGTTTCGCCGTTGAGAGCGGATTGCCTAACCGCTTAGCGAGGCAGGGGAGTCGCCCCAGCCTTCGGCATGGCCTTGAGGGAAATGAGCCCCGCGCGCCCATCGGGCAGGACCCCGATCTCGGCCGCGAGTTCGCCCTTGCGGGCCAGGTCTTCCCACTGTCTGCCTTTTCCTTCCTTCACATAAAAGGCCTCGATGCCGAAGCGGAGCTGCCTATAGCGAGTAAGGCCCTTGAGGTAGAGTCCTTGGCTGGGCCGGATGAAGGTCGGTTTTTCGGCCACGCCAGTACCATCGGCCAGACGTGTGAGCGGAACGTATACGGCGGTGTCGGCTGGTATATTTCCAAGCTGGAAATCTGAGCCGACTGTCTTGGGGTCTAAGTGCAATTTCTTATATTCAGCAATCAGTGAGCGTTGTTGCGCTTCGGTGGCGGTGCTGAAGTCGTAGTTAAGGATGACGTACTCGCCTTTCAGGAGGTCGCGCGGGTCGACGGGGCGGCAGCGGAGCACGATGCGCTCGCCGGCGTCGCCGGGTTGATGATGACGCCAGACCATCCCGCCGATCGTCGCGACCTGGAGCACCACCGCGGTCCAGAGCAGGGAGCGTCGGTGGGGCGTGATGATGGCGATACCCGTCTCGAGCCAGGCTGGGCGATAGTCCGGGCTTACTTCAGGCTGATACGGTTCGCGCTGCGTCTTCCAGACGCGGGCCAGGAGGAACAGGATGACGCCGATGAGGGCGAAGAACCCTGCCATCGTGAGCATCCCGACGTCGGGACTGATGTCGACATAGCGGACGATCAGCCAGGTCAGGAAGACCAGCGAGCCGTAGACGTAAGGGCGGAGACGCCCTTCGGTCAGTCCGAGGCGGATGAGCCAGATTGCGAGGATGAGCGTGGCGACATTGCCCGTGGCAATCATCAACACCTGGAAGACATCGTGCCCTTTGCCGAACAGCTCATACCCGAGGCCGACGAGCAAGATTGCCAGAGCGATACCGGCGGGCCAGATGCGGAGGAATTGACCGGAGCGGATGGCCAGGACGAGTGCCACCGCCGCGGCGCCGAGAATGAGCCAGCAGGCGAGGCTGTCGGTGCGGAAGAGATGGCTCGTCATCGGGTCGCGGATCTCGCCGATTGCGATCGTGGCGATGGTCGCGCCGACCCCGCCGATGAAGCGCCAGCCGCGGGCGCGGGCATCGCCGATTGCGTGCAACGAAGCGATGATGAGCGGGAGCATCATGTATTGAGCGCTCAGGTCGCGGGAGATCCAGGCGGCTACCAGCGACCAA
>CALEEU010000226.1 GCA_937875975.1 uncultured Opitutia bacterium
GTGCTCTCGCGCCGCACCGATGTCGCCTACAAGGGCGACCCGCTCGACCTCTATCGCGTGCTCCGCCACGTGAACCCGTCGCCCTATATGTTCGTGATGGAGACCGGCCGCGGCTTCGACGTCGTGGGCGCTTCGCCCGAAGTGAACGTTCGCCTCACGGGTCGTCTCTGCGAGATTCGCCCCATCGCCGGCACCCGCCCCCGTGGCGCAGACGAAGCCGCCGACCGTCAGCTTGAGACCGAACTGCTCGCCGATCCGAAGGAACGCTCCGAGCACCTGATGCTTGTCGACCTCGCCCGCAATGACCTCGGCCGCGTCTGCGTCCCGGGTTCCGTCAAGGTGCCCGACTACGCAATCGTCGAACGCTACTCGCACGTGATGCACATCGTCTCGCAGGTCGAAGGCCAGCTCTCTCCCGAGAAGGATGCGTTCGACCTCTTCCGCGCGACCTTCCCCGCCGGCACCCTTTCCGGTGCGCCGAAGGTGCGCGCCATGCAGGTCATCTCTGAACTCGAAGGCGAACGCCGTGGCATCTACGGCGGCGCGGTCGGTTACTTCGGTTTCGATGGCGGGCACGACTCGTGCATCGTCATCCGCACCGCCTCGCTCCGCGATGGCGTCGCGAGCATCCAGGCCGGCGCCGGCGTAGTCGCCGATTCCGTCCCGACTTCCGAGTACGAAGAAACCATCAACAAGTCTAAGAGCGTCCTCCGCGCCCTCGGCCTTGCCTCCGGCCTTCGTTCCTGACGCCCGCCCGTGCCTAAGTCGAAGCCCCAGAAGAGCGCCAAGAAGAAGGCGACAACTGTGGCTAAGCCATCGAAGGAACCCAAGAAGGAGCTCAAGAAACTGCCTCTCGCCAAGCCGGCTAAGGCCGTCGCGGCCCCTCGCATCATTCCAGCCCCCGCAAGGCCTACCCCTACCCCTACCCCTAACCAGGACACCGATCCCACCGAGCCCGGCCTGACTTGGGAAGAATTGTCGACGGAAGAGCGCTCTCCGATCCGCTACTACCTCGATCAGATCGGCAAGACGCCGCTGCTGACGCTGGAACAGGAAACCGCGCTGGCGCGTCGCGTGCTCAAGGGCGACGAGGCCGCTCGCCAGAAGATGATCCAGTCCAACCTCCGGCTGGTCGTGCGCATCGCCAAGGACTACGACAATTTCGGCCTGTCGCTCATGGACCTCATCAGCGAAGGCAACTTCGGGCTGATCAAGGCCGTCGAGCGCTTCGACCCCGATAAGGGCGGCAAGCTCAGCACCTACGCCTCCTGGTGGATCAAGCAGGCCATCAAGCGGGCTCTCGCCTCAAACGGGAAAACGATTCGTCTTCCGGTGCACATGGTCGACCGCATCGCGCAGATGCGCCGCGTCACGGCCCGCCTAACCGTCGAAATCGGGCGCGAGCCGCATAACGACGAAATCGCCATGGCGATGGAGATTCCGCTCTCAAAGGTCGTCCACATGCAGTCCATCGCGAATCGCGCCGCCTCGCTCGATCAACCGGTCGGCCTTGAAGGCGATGCGACGTTGGGCGACCTGGTGAAGGACGAATCCGAACGGACGCCCTTTGAGACCCTCCGCGGAAAATCCGACAACGCGGAGATCGGGGAGATGCTCGCGGCCTTGGAGCCGCGCGAGGCCGAGATTCTGACGCATCGCTTCGGCCTCAACGGCGAAAGCCCGCTCACGCTCGAGGAGGTCGGCGAACTCTTTAAACTCACGCGTGAACGCGTCCGCCAGCTCCAGCAGTCCGCCCTCATGCAGCTCCGGCGTATCATGACCGAACGCCAGAAGCTCCTGACTCCGGAAGACGTGAAGAAGAACAAGCTAGCCGAGGCTCGCTCCGAAGTACTCAGCGAGTTCTTTCGCTCCAAGGGCATCGCCGCACCGCCCAAGGGGCGTGCTGGTCGCGAAGGGCTCTGAGCCTGTCTGTTTTTGTCCCTGGGTGCCTAAGTTAGGCCTTAGCCCCAGAGGTTTTTGACCATCTCCGTCCCCGAAGGCGGATGGCAGGGGTCTTGCTTACTTATGAGCATGATCCTCACCGACTACAAGGGGGCCAACCTCTTCGACGAACTCGTCGACGCCTCGGGCAAGATCCGCCCGTACTACCGCAACGTCGCCGACAAGCTCTCCAGCCTAGGCAACGAGGAACTCAGCCAGAAGCTCCGCAGCCTCGAGCTACTCTTCCTCAAACAGGGTATCACGTTCACGGTCTACGGTGACGAGAAAGGCACGGAACGCGTCTTCCCGTTCGACCCCTTCCCGCGCGTCGTGCCCGCTGGCGAATGGGAGCATATCGAGGCCGGTCTCGTCCAGCGCATCACGGCCCTGAACCTTTTCCTCTACGACGTCTACCACGAGCAGCGCATCATCAAGGACGGTATCATCCCGCCCGAGGTAGTCTTCGGCGCCTCTCATTACCGACCCGAGTTCGTCGGGGTCTCCGTCCCCAAGGATGCTTATATCCACGTCTGCGGCACCGACCTGATCCGCGACCAAGACGGACGCTATCTCGTCCTAGAAGACAACGGCCGTTGCCCCTCCGGGGTCTCCTACGTGCTCGAGAACCGCGCCGCGATGAAGCGCGTCTTCCCCCAGCTCTTTGGCGCCAGCGGCGTCCGACCGGTCGACACCTATCCCGCCGACCTCCTCGCGACACTCCGCCACGTGGCCCCGCACGAGAACCCCAACCCAAACGTGGTGCTACTGACGCCGGGCGTGCATAACAGCGCCTACTTCGAGCACTCTTTCCTAGCCCGCCAGATGAGCATCGAGATCGTCGAGGGCCGCGACCTGATCGCCCTCGATGGCTTCGTCTACATGCGCACCACGCGTGGCCTGCGTCAGGTCGACGTCATCTACCGCCGCATCGATGACGACTTCCTCGACCCGCAGGTCTTCCGCAAGGATTCCTGCCTCGGCGTCCCCGGCCTGGTCGACGCCGTACGCCGCGGCAACGTGGCCCTCGCCAACGCCATCGGCACCGGCGTGGCGGACGACAAGGTCACCTACGCCTACGTGCCGGACATGATCCGCTACTACCTCTGCCAAGAACCCATCCTCGACCAGGTCCCCACCTACCTCGCTTGGCGCGACAGTGATAAGAAATATATCCTCGAGAACCTGCCGAAACTCGTCGTCAAGGCGGCCAACGAAAGCGGCGGCTACGGGATGCTCATCGGCCCAACCGCGACCGCCGCCCAGATCGAGGAATTCCGCCAGAAGGTGACCGCCCACCCGCGCAACTATATCGCCCAGCCGGTCGTCAATTTCTCCCAGCACCCCACCCTCGTGGACGGCGGACTCGAAGGCCGCCACGTCGACCTGCGCCCGTTCGTCCTCTGGGGCGATACCGTCAAGGTACTCCCGGGTGGCCTGACCCGCGTCGCCCTCACGCGCGGGTCCCTGGTCGTAAACTCCTCGCAGGGCGGCGGCAGTAAAGACACCTGGGTGCTCGCAGCTTGATTCAACAGCCATGATGCTTTCCCGAGTCGCCGACCACCAGTACTGGATGTCCCGCCAGATGGAGCGGGCTGAAAACCTCGCCCGCCTCGTGCGCGTCTCCGAGGAGATGCTCCTCGACGATGAATCGCTGGGGCGTGGCACGGCCCAGGAGTATTGGACCCCGGTCCTTGCCGCCACGGCGATGGAGGGGGCCTTTCGCACGCTCTACCCTGACCCCAAGCAAGGCGATGTCGCCCGCTTCCTCACCCTCGATCTCCGCAACCCGGATTCGATCCTGTCCTGCATCCGAGTGGCCCGCGAGAACGCTCGCTCGGTGCGCGATAAGATCTCCGACGAGATGTGGTCCGAGATCAATGCGCTGAACCTCTTCGTCACCTCGGCCGAAGGCCTCGAACTCCTCGAGCGTTTTCCGCAGGCTTATTATGAGAAGATCATCGCCTCTTCGATGCTCTTCGACGGCATCACGGACGCGACGCTGACCCGTGATGAGGGCTGGAACTTCCTGCAGCTCGGCCGCCTGCTCGAGCGCGCCGACATGACCAGCCGCTTCCTGGACATCCGTTCGCAGACGCAGACGGCCGACGGCGATTCAGCCTTGGAATCCCTGCAGTGGGGTGCGGTCCTGCGGGCCTGCAGTGCGCACGCCGGCTACCGTCGCGTCCATGGCGGCGAAATCAGTGTCGAGGGCGTCGTCGATCTGCTGCTCTTCTCCAATGAATTCCCACGCTCGGTCCGGCACTGTATCAGGCGCGCCGATGAAGTCCTGCATGACATTTCCGGCACCCCGACGGGCCGCTATTCAAACAGCTGCGAGAAGATCACCGGCGCCCTCCTGGCCCGGCTGAGCTTCGCGGGACCACCCGAGGTCATGGCCCGCGGACTGCACGCCTATATCGATGAGCTCCAAGTCCAGCTCAACGCCGCCGGTCAGGCGGTCTTCGAGAATTACGTGCTGCTACCCGGAGAGGTCGACCGCCACTTCCCACGCGGCACCCGACCGGAATCCCTTTCCGATTGGCAGCGCGAACAGCAGCAACAGCAGCAGCAATAAGGACGGCCCGCGCCCATGAAGCTCCGCATCCTCCACCGGACCGAATACCGCTACGCCCTCCCCGTCCGCAATAACACCAACGAGCTCCGCGTCACCCCGCTCAGCAATCTCCGCCAAAAGCTCGGCCTCCATCTCGTGCGTGTCTTGCCGGCAGTGCGAATGCGCCGCTACCCGGACCTCTACCGCAACACGGTCCACCTATTCGAGATCGAGGAAACGCACCGTGAGCTGGTGATCGACGTCTCCAGCATCGTCGAGACGACCCCCACCCCCGTCTCGGCCATCCCGACCGACGTACTCCTCGCGGCGGTGAGAGCCGAGGAAGTGATCGAAAGCTTCCAGCCCTACCTGCTCTCGGACGGCCCCATCCGGATCACCCCGGAAATCTGGCGGACCGCCATCGATGTCGAGAAAGACCGCGGCGACCTCTTCTCGGTCATCATCGGGCTGATGGACTACATCCATGGCACCTGCAAATATCTCCCCGGAGCGACGCACATCGGCACCAACACCGAGGAGTTCTTCGCTAAGCCGCAGGGGGTCTGCCAAGATTATGCGCACCTGCTGCTGGCACTCTGCCGCTCGATCGGCATCCCCGCCCGGTATGTCTGCGGCTACGTGTACGACGCCAAGCGCGGAGATGTCATCGGCAGCCATGCCTCCCATGCCTGGGCTGAGATCTGGATTCCAGGCTACGGCTGGCTCGGCGTGGACCCGACGAACAAGAAGGTGATCCATGAGGCCTACGTGGCTTCGTCCGTCGGGCGGGATTACCGCGACGCCACCCCGGTCAGCGGCAGCTACTGGGGCGGCGGCGACCGGGAGATGCGCGTGACGGTGCACGTGGAGGCCAAATAGCGGCCTGGCCGATAGCCTTGGAAAACAAAAAGGGCCCCGTTGCCGGGGCCCTTGGTTCAGCTTCTAATCCGAAGATTAGAAGTTGTAGCGGACGGTGATGTCGGAGGTCGAAGCAGCGCCCTGGGCGTCAGAGACACCGACGGCGAGCTGGATCTGCTTGCTCACGTTGTAGGCGAGTTCAGCACCCCAGACATTGTTGTCGGCGGAGTTGCGACCGAAGGAGGCAGCAGCTTCGAAGTTGTTACCGAGAGCCTTGCGAAGGCCGAGACCGTAGGCTTCGTTCGAGGCAACGGAGACGGTGGCGTCGATGCCAGCGTAGACGTTGGCGAAGAGGTAACCAATGGCGATGGAGTCGGTGCCATTGACAGTGCCGTTACCACCGATGGTGGAGGAGGCGCCAACCCAGAAGTTGGAGGAGCCGAGGACGGCGGTAGCCGAGAGGCTGTAGCCCTTGGTGTCGGTGTTGTAGCCGAGACCAACGCGGTTGTAGTTGAGACCAGCAGCGGCCGGAGCAGCAGCCTGGGCGGAGGCAGCGGCAGCGAGGGTCGTGAGGGTGAGGATCGGGAGGATGTTCTTCATATGCGTGTTTGGATATAAGCACGATTGACCGTAAAACAACAAAAAAGTGCGTTATTGTCATCAACCCGTCACAATCGACCACCAGCTGGTTTTCAAAACTAAACAAAAAGGGCCCCGTTGCCGGGGCCCTTGTGATCAGCCTCTAATCCGAAGATTAGAAGTTGTAGCGAACCGAGATGTCGGTCGTGGAAGCGGAACCGGAGGCGTCGACGAAACCGACGGCAACCTGGATCTGCTTGCTCACGTTGTAAGCGAGCTCAGCGCCCCAGACATTGACACCAGACTGGCGCTCGTAGGCGACAGCGAGTTCGATGTTGTTGCCGAGGTCCTTACGGACATTGAGTCCGTAGGATTCGTTGGAGCCAACGGAGACGGTAGCGTCAGCGCCGAGGGCAACGTTCTTGAAAACGTAGCCAAGGGACACGGAGTCAACGCCGTTACCGGAGGTGTTGCCACCGATGGAGGTGTCAGCTTCAACGAGGAAGTTCGAGCTGCCGATCAGGGCCGAAGCCGTGAGGGAGTAGCCCTTGCTGTCCGTGTTATAGCCGAGGCCAACGCGGTTGTAGGAGAGACCGGACGAAGCAGCAGCGCTCTGGGCAGAGGCAGCGGCAGCGAGGGTCGTGATGGTGAGGATCGGGAGGATATGCTTCATAGCGGGGTCAGTATTGCGACAGGTCGGGGACAAAATCAAGCACCTTTTGCTTAAAATTCCCCTACCCCACTTTTACGTCTCGTTTACCCACCTCCATTCACAACCCCCTGTGAATAAAGCTGGGGACTATTGATGATCAAGGGTTAGGGCTTTACCCAGGGGGTGGGGTTGGGAGGGAGTTTGGGGGGTTATTCGCAGCCGCGCTCGCTGCTGCCGCTAGGGCGAGCAGCCCTAAAATAGGCAAAATAGGGCTAATTGGCAGCTAGACGGGTAAAATCCATAAATATGCCCTTATTCCCTGAGCTAAGGCCTATGACCCCACCCCCACCCCCGTTCCCTCTCTATAGGGCATTGATCCAGCCGCTAACCGTTGGACGGCAGCCCCTCTCCAAGGGGGAGGGGCAGGCGGGGTGGCTCCGGCCAACAAAAAACCCGCTAGGCGAACCTGGCGGGTTTTGGGCAGGCCTCGGAGGAGGCTTACTTGCGACGGAACTTCGTGTTGAACTTCTCGACGCGGCCGGCGGAGTCCACGAAGCGCTTCTCGCCGGTGTAGGCGGGGTGCGAGTCCATGGTAACTTCTCGGCGGATGACGAAATGCTCGACGCCGTCAATGAGCTTGGTCTCCTTCGACTTCATGGTCGAACGAGCCGGGAACTCACGGTTCGTGGAGACATCCACGAAGACGACGTTGTTATATTCAGGATGGCCTTCCTTCTTCATAAAATAGGGGGGTTTGCTAGGGGTTAGCCCTGACGCGCCTTGTAGCGAGGGTGCGTCTTGTTGATCACGTAGATACGGCCCTTGCGGCGAACTACCTGGCAATTCGGGTGGCGCTTCTTCAGCGACTTGAGGGAGGAGGAGACTTTCATGGTCGGGAGAGCCGTTTAAGCAACGGCAGGTCGGCCAACAAAGGTAACCTGCGTCCGACTGTCAACGGGATTTCCTATGCTTGTTTAAGCTTTCGTTCGGGCTATGACTCGGACCCATGGAAACATGCGTCCGACCCGCCTTGCCGGCCGATAGCCGGGCGATCAACGCCATCTATAACCACTATGTCCGGACCAGCACCTGCACCTGGCACCTGACCGAGGAAACCGAGGCAGGCCGGACCACTTGGTTAAGGAGCCGCGGGCCGGCCCACCCGGCCTTGGTCATCGAATTAGAGGGTAAAGTGGTCGGCTGGGGCTCTCTTTCGAGCTACAACAGCCGCCAAGGGTGGTCCGCCACGGTCGAAGACTCGATCTTCATCGACCACACCCACCACGGCAAGGGCCTAGGCAGGCGCCTGCTCCAGGAACTCCTGCTCCGCGCGGAGGCCATCGGCCATAGCTCGGTAATCGCCCGAATCTCAGGCGAACAAACCCCTAGCCTGCGCCTCCACGCCGCGCTGGGCTTCGAACAAGCCGGTTTGTTGCGCGGCGTCGGACATAAATTCGGGCAGAAACTCGATTGTGTCTACATGCTGAAGGCCCTGCGACAGCCCTGACCTTGACAGAGCGGGGGCTAACCCTTTGCTCACCTATCCGCTTTAATGCTCAGGTGGTGGAATGGCAGACACGCTGGATTCAGGTTCCAGTGCCCCTAAAGCGTAAGGGTTCAAGTCCCTTCCTGAGCACCAAAAGCAAGACACGACCCCGGCGACCCCGGGGTCGTCCGATCGACTTCGTTTAATCCGTATCCAATAATCAACTACAATTCCTACCCCCACCCCTACCCCTGCCCCTCGTACTTAGAGCCTTCCCCCTATGACATGGAGGATTGTCCCCACGGAGGATACCCTCCACGCTTCCCGGCAACCGATGGCGGACCTCTCCACATTGCCTGACCTCCTCCCCTGGCCCTTCCTGGTCTGCAGCCGCAAGGGTGAGATCCTCTTCGCCAATCCGCTCGTCGACCGCGCGGTCGGGCGCAAGGTCCAGGCGGGCATGAATATCGATAAGCTGTTCCTCGAACTGGAGAACGGCCTACCCGCTTCCACCCTGCTCCACTCCGCCGCCCGCTGGTCCGCCTGGAGCGGCATGCTCGAACTGCGTAACGCCGGCCAAGGCGAACCGATCCGCGCGTCGAAAATCATCCTGCAGCCCGACCCTAAGTTCGATCGCCAAGTCTGGCTCATCTTCGCCGAAGACCCCCAAGTCAACGGCGCCCCGATCCTCACGCCTCGCTCCGGCATGAGCCTCGCGCGGACGCTCATCGAGAACTCGCCTGACTTCATCATCTTCCGCGACCTGCAGGGACGCATCCTGCACACCAGCCGCAGCCTCGACGAGTTCCTGGCCCTGCCCTACCGCGGCTACGTGGCCGACCTCGCGCTGGCCGACATCCTCTCGGCCCGCACGGCCAACCAGTTCCGGCAGTTCGATGAGGAAGTGATCCGTACCGGCCAACGCGTGCTCCATGCGGTCATGCACTTCGAGACGCAGGACAGCCGCTCGCGTCTCGTCCGCGTCGTCCATGAGCGCATCAAGGGCGGCGGCGGCCTGCCCAACGGGCTCCTCACCTTTGCGGTCAATATCACGGAATCGGTCGATGAGCATAACCGCCTACGCATCGCCCTGGAAAAGGCCGAGGAGGTCGCCGCCGCGAAATGGCAGTTCGTGGCCAACGTGACGCATGAGATCCGCAACCCCATCAACGCCATCCAAGGCCTGTGCGAGACCAACCTTGAGACGCCCACGCCGGTACCGGCTGACGTCCTGATGAAGATCCAGTCCTGCGCCCGCGAACTCGAGGACACGGTCCGCGACGTGCTCGACTTCTCCCGCCTCGACCGCGGCAACGTCACGATTGAGAACATCCCCTTCAATCCCGTCCGCGCGCTCGAGGAGGTCACCGCGCAGTTCCAGCACCAGGCCGGGCGCAAGGGCGTCGAGCTCGCCGCGCTCGTCAAGGCCGACTCACCGCAGTCCGTGCTCGGCGACCCGATCAAATTCCGCCGCATCATCGCCAACCTCGTCGGCAACGCGGTGAAGTTCACCGAGAACGGCCACGTCCACGCGGAGCTTGAGTTCGAGGAACGTAACGGTCGCCTGCGCGCGCAGTTCACCGTCCGCGACACGGGCATCGGCATCCCGCAAGACCGCCTCGAGAGCATCTTCGAACCGTTCACGCAGGCCGATGCCTCCACGACGCGCCGCTTCGGCGGCACGGGCCTCGGCCTGACGATTGTCCGCAGCCTCACGCAGGCGATGGACGGCTACATGAAGGTCACCAGCGAAGTCGGCACGGGCTCGGCCTTCGCCGCGACGGTCATGGTGGAGCCCAACCCGGCCTTCACGCCACCGCCCCAGCCCAAGCTCGCCGGCCAGCGGATCCTGCTCGTCGCGGGCGACCGCGCCGTCCGCCAATGGTTCGCCGACTCGCTTTCTTATTGGGGCGCGGAATGCGAACAGACGGAGACCTATGAGGACGCCGAAGCGCTCTGGGCGGCCGCGGCCGCCGCCGAGAACCCCTTCAGCCGCGCGATCATCGACCTGCCCGAAGACGTCAGCCCGCGCCTCCCGGCTTTCCCGCGCGAACAGATCATCCTGGTGACTTCTTCCGAAGTGGAATTCCGCAGCCAGGCCCAGCTCTTCCGCCCGGTCACGCTCACGGCCCTCTGGACCCGCTTCAGCACCGAAGCCCCGGTGCGCGATGAAAACGGGCCGGCCCACGGCGCGCCGCGCGCCTCCCGCAGCCTCCGCGTACTCCTCGCCGAGGACAACGAGGTCAACCGCGAGGTCGCCAGCGCCCGCCTCCGCCGGGCCGGGCACGACGTCAGCGCCACGGTCGATGGTTCCGCCGCCCTAGACCTCTGGCGCACCAAGGAATTCGACGTCGCAATCCTCGATATTCAGATGCCGATCATGGACGGGCTATCCGTCGCCGCCGCCATCCGCGCCGAGGAACAGGCCCGCGGCCGCCGCCGTACCTCGCTCCTGGCGCTCACGGCCATGACCCAGGAGCTGGACCGAGCCCGCTGCGAGGCCGCCGGCTTCGACGCCTATCTCGCCAAGCCAGTCCGCGGCGCGGAATTACTCGAAAAACTGGAGCTTCTGGCCGCCAGCCAAGAAGCCGCCCTCGGCCGCGTCCGGGACGACGAATTCGCCGCCAACTTGGAGGCCGCCGAAACCGAGGACGCCGAGGACCTTAAGGCCGCCGCCCGGGCCTTCCTCCGGCACGCCGAAGATATCATCACCCGCCTTTGCGTCGCCCGCGACTCCGCGGAGCCGGACACCCTCAGCCGCGAAGCCCACGGGGCTAAAGGCATGCTATCCCTGATGGCCTGCACCGGCCTCGCCCGCCTGGCCAATCAGATCGAACGCCAGCCGACCGAAACCTCGGCCCGCGCCCGGACGGATGAGCTCATCGACGGCTTGCGGAAACTGCGCGAGACGCTACGGTCTCGTTCAGACCTGAGCCCTGATGGCCAAGCCTAAACTCAAACCCGAAATCAAGACCGAGTCGCTGGTCTCGGCGGCGCCTAAGTGGAACGTCGTCGTGCTCAACGATCCGATCAACTATCAGGCCTACGTCGTCGTGGCCTTCATGAGCGTCCTGCGTATCAGCTCCGCCGAAGCCAAGAAACTCATGCGTGCCATCCACGCAGAAGGTCGCGCCACCGTCTGGACCGGCGACCGCGAACGCGCCGAGATGCTCGCGCTCGAGCTGCAGCAGTGGCACCTCAACTCCCTCCTCGAGAAAGATGGCTGAACTACGCCTCAGCATGACGCAGGAGGCGCGCACGGTCCTCAGCGACCTACTCCGGCTCATCGCCCCCGCGGCCTCCCGTGTCTCGGTCAACCGCGCCAACGTCCCCGGCGCCGATGAAGAGATCGCCGGCTTCTGGGTCGAGACGCTCACGGCGCAGGCCTCCGAGGAGGCCCGCCTGCTGGCCGTGGCCTTCGCCAGCGCCAAGGGGGACCCGGCCGTGATCGTGCTCCCCAACGAGGCCCAGGCCCAGGCCTTCCTCCGTTCCCTCTCCGCCGTGCGGATGGCGCTCCGCGACCTGGTCTTCGCCGACATCACCGACGCCCAGCTGGAAAGCTCCGAGGACATCGACGACGAGACCTTGCCGACCGAGAAGCGCCACGCCCTCGCCTGCTACGCCTGTTTTGGCCTGCTCCAGCAGTCGCTCATCTCGCAGCTCTGCCCTGAAGCCTTCGACTGAGCGACGAAATCGATTGAACGTCCGGTCCTGACCCGCAACAAACAGGACGTGCGCAGCGGCCTCCTCAGTTTCTTCTCCGCCCTCGGTTCCTTCGGTCGCCAGCTCGCGGCCCTGCCTCGCCCGAAATCCCTTCCTTTTGTCGGCGTCGTCCGCTCGATGGATGGCCCGACTTTCAAGGCGGACCTCGTCGCTGGCCTGAACGTCGCCCTCCTCGCCTTCCCGATGTCGATGGCCTTCGCCATGAAGGCCGGCCTCCCGATCTGGTGCGGACTCGTCGGCTGCGGCGTCGCCGCCGTGGTGGCCCCGCTCTTCAGCGGCTCCGCCAATCTCTCCGCCGGTCCGACCAACGCCACGGCGGCTTTGTTGCTTGGCTCTTTCGCCGCACTCAGCGCCACCAACCCGGAACTGCGCGCCTCGGCCCTCCCGACCCTGGTCTTGCTGACAGGCCTGTTCCTGCTTCTCGCCTCCTGGTTGCGCCTGAGCAGCTTCGCCGACTTCGTCCCGCGCACGGTGATCTCGGCCTATATCGCCGCCGCCGCCCTGCGCGTCATCGCCCTCCAGCTACCCATCGCCCTCGGCATGCCCGGCGACCACTCTGGCGAGACGCTCCCCGAAGTCCTCTGGCAAGCGCTCCGCATGGGTCGTACGCTCATCAACCCCGAACTTGGCCTGACCCTCATCACGGGCATCACCTATTTCATCCTCCGGCCGAAATACGGGGCCGGTAAAGCGATTCTTGGCGCGGTGGCCGTCGCGACCTTCGGCGCCATGCTCGCGCAGAATGTGGCCCTCACCCAAGGCGGCCATGGCGACCTGGTAGCCTACGTCGGCCAAGCCGCCCAAGCTGGCGCCGCCCTGCACCTGCCGGATTTCTCCGGCCGCACGCTGTCGACGCTCTTCTCGCCGGCCCTCGCGTTGGCGGTGCTGATCGTCATCGAGGGGACAGCTAACGCCCGCGCCTCGGCCTTGAAGACCGGCCGTCCCTCCGACCTTCACCAGGAAGTCTACGGCCTCGGCATGGCCAACGTGGCCTGCGCCTTCACGGGAGGCATGGCGGCCTCTGGCTCGATCAGCCGCTCGGCCCTCAACGTCGCCAGCGGCGCCCGCACGGCGATGGCCTCGCTCCTCTGCGGCGGCTTCATCCTCGGCGCCCTCTTCCTCGCCCGCCCTGCGGTGGCCGTCGTGCCACTGTCGACGCTGGCGATCCTGGTCATCCTCGCCGAACTCGAGCTCGCGAACTTCTCCGCGATCAAACTCATCCTGAAATCTGGAGCCCAAGACCGCACGGTCTTCCTCGCCACCTTCGCCACGGCGCTGCTCGCCCCGCTCGACATCGCGATCTTCCTCGGCACCACGGTCGCCGTCGCTTTCTACCTCAAGCAGACCTCCACCCCCGCGGTCGTCGAATACGACTTCTCCGAGACGGGCGAAATCCGTGAACGCCCCAAGGGCCAAGGCACGACGGGCATCTCGATCCTGCATGTCGAAGGCAGCCTGCACTTCGGCGCGACCCAGGCCTTCCATGAACACCTGCGCCGCGCCTCGGCCGATCCGAACCTGAAGGTGCTCGTGCTCAAGTTCCGCGAAGCGCTCTACCTCGACGCCAACGGCGTCCTGCTCCTGCGCGACTTGGCCGACACCCTGAAGGCCGATGGCCGCCACCTGATTCTTTGCGAGGCAAAGGCCGACACGATGCAGATCATCGTCAACGCCGGTCTCGATCAAACCGTCGGCAAGGAAAACGTCTTCCCGTTCGAGGAAGCCAACCCGAACCTCGCCCTCGCCAAGGCCGTCCGCCGTGCCCGCGAACTCGCGGGTGGCGGTCAAGCGGTCCTCCGCATCGTGACGGCCCCGCACCCCGACCTGCCCAAGCCTGCTTCGGCCTCCAGGGAGGATTGGCAGATTTAGTCTCCTCTCGCTGATTTTCGGACAACCCAAGCCATCCGTTCAGGCTTTTACGGCGGTTTTTGAATTATGGCTTGAAGCCCGCACCGGGACTCGCCCTTTTGGGGTGGTCTGTTCACCTGAAAGACACCCACCTTCCCAGCACCATGAGCCACTACAGCGAAATCCAAAAGCACCTCGGCACCGAAGCCGAAAACCTCCTCGGGTTCAACAACCCGAAGATCAAGAAGGAGCAGATCCATTCCCCTCGTGCGGATTGGGTCGATCACGCCTTCTCCGCCTCGGATCGCAATAACCGCGTCCTGGCCAACCTGCAGCGCCTCTACGGCTCCGGCCGCCTCGCCAATACGGGCTACGTCTCGATCCTCCCGGTCGACCAAGGCATCGAACACTCCGCCGGCGCCTCCTTCGCCAAGAACCCCATCTACTTCGACGGTGAGAATATCGTGAAGCTCGCCATCGAAGGCGGTTGCAACGCGGTCTGCTCCACCTTCGGCGTCCTCAGCAGCGTCTCCCGCCGCTACGCGCACAAGATTCCCTTCATGGTGAAGATCAACCACAACCAGCTGCTCACCTACCCCAACGTGGGTGACCAGGTGATGTACGGCACCCTGAAGCAGGCCGCCGACATGGGCTGCGCCGCCGTCGGTGCGACGATCTACTTCGGCTCCGCCGAGACCAACCGCCAGATCATCGAAGTCTCCCACGCCTTCCAGCAGGCCCACGAGCTCGGCATGGCCACCGTCCTCTGGTGCTACACCCGCAACAACGCCTTCAAGACGAAGGAGAAGGATTTCCACGTGTCCGCCGACCTTACCGGCCAGGCCAACCACCTCGGCGTCACCATCTGCGCCGACATCATCAAGCAGAAGCTCCCCGAGAACAACGGCGGCTACCTCGCGATCCAGGCCACCGAGTCCTCGTACGGCAAGATCGACAAGCGCATGTACACGGACCTGTCGACCGATCACCCGATCGACCTCACCCGCTACCAGGTCGCCAACTGCTACATGGGCCGCATCGGCCTCATCAACTCCGGCGGCCCCTCGGGCAACAACGACTTCGCCGAAGCCGTCAAGACCGCCGTCATCAACAAGCGCGCCGGCGGCCAGGGCCTCATCTCGGGTCGTAAGGCCTTCCAGCGCCCGATCGAAGAAGGCGCGAAGCTCCTGCACACGATTCAGGACGTCTACCTGACGAAGGAAGTCACGATCGCCTAAGGCGACCGCTGCTTCCCGACCAAAGCCCCGGCACCCGCCGGGGCTTTTTGTTGGGTGA
>CALEEU010000227.1 GCA_937875975.1 uncultured Opitutia bacterium
AAGCCGCCGTGCTCGCAATCGGACCTGAGCGTGGCTTCAGCGACAGCGAACGCGCGGCGCTACGCACCCATGGCTTCGCCTTCGCGCATCTCGGAGACCGCATCCTGCGCGTCGAAGCCGCTGCGCTCGTCGGCGGCGCGCTCATGCTCGCGCAACTACGAGCCTGGGAGCAGCACCGTCCGGTCGGCGGCTAATCACTCCGCGGCTTTGCGGACGAGCACCGACGCGGCGGGCTGACCTTTGCCTTTGCCGATGACCTTGCGGAGCTTCCAACCTTCGGGCACCGGCACTTCGTAGCCGCCTGGTGCTTCGAGGATCACGCGCACGTGGGCGCCTTCTTCGGCGTAAGCCACCGCTGTCGCGGCGATCTCCGCGCCCTTGGTCTGCCAGAGTTCCCAAGGCGGATCGGCGAAAATCAAGTCGAAGCGCCCTTCGGCCACGCCGGGCTTGGTCGCATCGCCGGTAATCTTCGTGAAAGGAAGCTCGGCGAGGCCCATCGACTTCGCGACCGCGGCGGCGTTGGCCGTGAGCTCGGCGCCGATTCGCTCGTCCACACACGTCGCACGCAGCGCACCGCGGCTGAGCGATTCGAGTCCGTAGGCGCCGGTGCCGGCGAAGAGGTCGAGCACCGCGGTACCGGGCACGAAGGCCGCGAGCGAGTTGAAGACCGCCTCGCGGATGTAGTCCGTGGCCGGGCGCACGCCTCCCTGCGTGGGAACGCGGAGCTGGATGCCTCGTGCGATGCCGCCGGTGACGCGCATGTCTTCAAATTCGCGCGGGCGCGCGGAAGGTCAACGGCGTTCGGCGCCGAGCACCTGCCGCTCGGGCGACCAGCACGTGGTGCGACCACCGACGTCTTCGCGGACCAACGGCTTCTTCGAACGCGGGCAGCGACCGCCATCTTTCCAGCGATGGTTGAAGAGCCAAGAGTCGGGCGGATCGGACCAATCCTTGCCGATGACCTCCATCGCCTCCGCGCAGACCTCGCGTAGGGTCGCGTGCAGCTTGCGCACCGACTTCGGCCCGAACGATCCCGCCTTGGCCTGCGGATGAAAGCCCGCGCGCCAGAGCACTTCGTCGGCCATCCAATTGCCGATGCCCGGGAAGCGCTCCTGCATCAGCAGCACCGCTTTAATCGACGTGCGCGCACGTCGACGCAGGAAGACCTCGACGACTCCGACGGTGAATTCGGGCGAGAGGATTGCTTGCGGGATTTTCTCCCACCACGGCGGAACGCCCTCGCCTTGCCAAAACTGGATGCGCCCGAATTGCCGAGGGTCGACGAAGGCGAGTTCTTTGCCGCCGGTCATCGTCAGCTTGAAGTGATCGTAGGGAGTCGGCTCGCGATCAGCGTCGCCGGCTTCGAGGCGACCCGTCATCCCGAGATGCACGCCGACCCAGACATTGCCGGAGAAGCAGAAGGCCATCTGCTTCGCCGCGGCGAAGGATTCAATCAGCTTCGCGCCCGTGAGCGCCTTGCTCATCGCCTTCACATCTAGGCCACGTCCGATCCGAGCCTTAGGATTCAAGAATACCGTCGCGACCTTTCGTCCGACGCCAGGTTGCCAGCGGCGACGGAAATATTCGACTTCGGCGAGTTCGGGCATGCACGTGCAACGTGTCGCATGGTGCGGCTAGCGCAAGCCAGTGGCCCTGATGGTGGGACATGAAAAGGGCGCCCCCTCCCAGAGGCGCCCTTGTGACTATGAGCAACTGACCTGAACTTAGAAGGTCTTCTTGAGCGTGACCGCCGTGATGCCTTCGTAGGTACCGGCGAAGGTGCCGCTGCCGTTCGAGTAGGACACCGTGCCAGTGAAGCCAGCGACTGGGTAGGAGAGGCCGATCGCGTAATCGTCGTCGTTGTCGGCGGCGTTCTTGCCGTCGGTTACGCCGTAGTGAAGAGCCAGGCTGAGGCCCTTGATGGCGGCGACCTCGTAAGCGTAGTTGAGCTCGTAGTACTGGGTGCCGCTGCCAGCGATACCGAAGTAATCGGTGACGGCGTGGGAGAGCTTCGCGGTGAGGCCGTAGGCCGAGACCGAGGCGTTGATTTCACCCGTGTTGAGGGAGGAGTTACCTTCGTAGACGTAGGCGATGTAACCGACGGAGGCGGAGAAGTCCTTGCTCAGGCTGAAGCCGTAGTTGGCGTAGAGATCCACTTCCAGAGTGGTGTTAGTCCAGTTAACGTTCGAAGCCCAGACGCCAGCCGAGAGGCCGGAGGTGTGCGCGACGTCGAAGCCGCCCTGGAGGGCAGTCTTGCCGCCATTCTGCGTGATGCCGCGGAAGACGTAGT
>CALEEU010000228.1 GCA_937875975.1 uncultured Opitutia bacterium
CGGGAGTGGAAAGGGAAGGCCGAACTCCAGTCCGGTGCCTCGCTTTCCGACCCCGCCAACCTCCCGAAGGCCAAGGACGGCCCCAAGCCGAGGATCAGGTTTCACGAGTAGGTTTGAGGTAGGGACGCCATTGCCATGGCGTCCGTTCGCCACGGGAGGCCCGTCGTACGGACTTAGCGGTCTTTAACGGCATTCCAGGTCCGTCCACGAACGGACGTGATAGCAATCACGTCCCTACCTGGTTTCCCTATGTCGTGACGCGGTCCCGACCCTACCCAACGATGTGAATGCAGTATGGGGTCAGACCGCTTCTGACTGATATCCTTCAGAAGCGGTCTGACCCCATACTCGCGGGCTTGTCCCGGGAACCTTCTCCCGACATATCTGCTCATATCCCCATGAGTTCGCCCCGACTCGGTTTCCGCCACGCCATGCTGGTCCTGGCCTGCGTCACGCTCTTCGCCGTTCCGCCGGCCAAGCCCGGCGTCCGCGTGGGCTTCGCGGAGCGCGACATCACGCCGGAGCTCGGCATGGAAGTCCCGGGCAATTACGGGAAGGTCTACTCGAAGAAGATCCACGACCCGTGCAAGGTGCGCGCGAGCGTCTTCGACGACGGCCAGAAACGCGTGGCGCTCGTGGGCATCGATGCCCTGATGATCCGACGCGAGACGGTGCAGGAAATCCGCGCCTTGGTGAAGGCCGCGACGGGTATCACCGACGTGATGATCGGCGCTTCGCATTCCCATTCCTCCGGTCCGATCGGGATGATCCTGCCGGGCGAGTTCGACCACGCTTCCGCTGAGATCCAAGAACTGGCTTACCAGAAATCGTCCTGCGCCGATGCCGGCTATCTGAAGAAGGCCATCGCCGCGACGGTCGAGGCCATCGTCGCCGCCGATCAGTCCAAGGCCGCGGTGACGGTCGGTTACGGAGTCGGCCATGAGAGCCAGGTGGCGTTCAATCGCCGGCTCCGCATGAAGAACGGCCTGACCTTCTCTCATCCGGGGAAGAACAATCCCGACGTGGTCGCGTTCGCCAATCCGACCGACGATGAGGTCGGCGTCATCGGCGTCTGGGGCGCCGACGGCAAGCTGATCGGTTGCATCGTCAACTTCTCCTGCCACGCCACCACGAACTCCGACGGCATCGGCGCGAACTGGATCTACTACACCGAGAAGGTCATCCGTGGTTATTACGGCGCGGACACCAAGGTCGTCTTCCTGCAGGGCGCCTGCGGCGACGTGACCCAGGTCAACAACCTCGACCCCAAGGCCAATCCGGCGTCCGACGACTGGTCGCAGTTCGTCGGCGGCCGCGTGGGCGCCGAAGCCCTGAAAGTCCTGCTGAGCATGTCGCAGACCCGGACCGCCGAGGTGCCCCTTGCCGCCGACCATAAGGTCTGGGAGATTCCCCGTCGACTGCCCGCCCCGGAGCGCGTCGCCGAAGCCCGGGAGCGCATCAAGGGCTCGGTCGGCCATAAGGATTGGGTCTGGGCCAAGGAGACGCTTCTGCTCGACGCCTTGATCGCCAAGAAGCGCGACGTCGAGGTCGAGGTGCAGGCCATCCAGGTCGGCCCGGTCGTCTGCCTTTCCAATCCGGCGGAGTATTTCGTGTCGTATGGCCTCCAGCTCAAGAAGCGCAGCGGTTTTCCAATCACCTTCCCGGTCGAACTTGCGAACGGCTGCGTCGGTTATGTGCCGGACGAAGAAGCCTTCGGTCCGCATGGCGGCGGGTACGAGACGCGCCTGACGAGCTACAGTAATCTCGAGATCACCGCTGGCACCCAGTTCATGAACGTCGGCCTCGAGCTCGCGGCCAAGATGAAGCCCGCTAAGCTACCCGAACGTCCGAACGGACCGGCCGGCAAGCCATGGGCCTACGGCGATCAGCCTCCGCAGCTGAAATGATCCGGACCGCTTCCATCCTATTCGTCTCCGCGCTCGCGGCGGCCCCGTTGCCGAGCCCGCTCGCTCCGGCCGAGGCCCTGAAAGCCTTCGAGCTCGTCCCGGGACTGCGCGTCGAACTTGTCGCCGCCGAGCCGTTGGTGGCCTCGCCGTGCGCGATCGCTTTCGACGCCAAGGGCCGGTTGTTCGTGGCTGAGAACCGCGGCTACCCGATCGGACCGAAGGAAGGGGAGAAGCCGGCGGGCGTCATCGCGTTGCTGGAGGATACCGATGGCGACGGACGGATGGACAAGCGCACCGTGTATGCGGATGGGCTGACCTTCCCGAACGGCGTGCTGCCCTGGGGCGGCGGGCTCATCGTCACCTGCGCGCCGGATGTGCTCTTCCTGAAGGATAACGACGGCGACGGGGTCGCCGACGAGCGGAAGGTCTTGCTCACCGGCTTCGCCACGACGGGTAGCACGCAATTGCGGGTGAATGCACCAACCGTCGGACCTTGGGATGGAAAAATCTACCTCGCCGCCGGGCTCAGCGGCGGCACGGTCACGTGTCCGTCCCATCCTGAGCGGCCGCCGCTCAAAATGACGTCGGACATCCGTTTCGATCCCGGGACCCTCGAGGTCGAGCTCGTGGACGGGAAGTCCCAGTATGGGATGAGCTTCGACGTCTTCGGCAATCGCTTCATCTGCATGAACCGCGTGCCGGTCCAGCATGTCGCCTTCCAGTCGAAATGGCTGAAGCGTAATCCGCGCCTGGCGTTCAGCGAGACCGTGCAGGACTGCAATGAGCGTAACGCTTTCAACGGCATCAACGGCGGCCATGATGGCGTCCGGCTTTTCCCGATCAGTTCGAACATCACCACCGCTGACGGGCATGCCGGCTCCTTCAGCGCCGCCTGCGGGGTGAAGGTCTGGCAAGGCAAGTCGTTGCTCACGCCGGAATGCTCCTCGGCCGTCTTCTCGTGTGATCCGACGGGTAACCTGATCCATGCCGATCGCCTCACGGCGAAAGGCGCGACCTTCGCCGCCTCGCCGCTCTATCAAGGCCGCGAGTTCCTCGCCTCGCGTGACGACTGGTTCCGGCCGGTCTTCCTGACCAAGGGGCCGGAGGGAGCCCTGTATATCGCGGACATGTATCGCAAGGTCATCGAGCACCCTGATTACCTGCCGGAAGAAGTGCGCAAGCATACCGACTTCGAGACCGGCAAGACCATGGGGCGTATCTGGCGCGTGCGCGCCGACAAGGAGCCTGACCGCGCTGCGGTAGCCATGGCTGCGTTCACATCGTTGTCGGATTCGGTCTTCGCCAAGATCATCCGGGCCGGTGATGATACCTCCGCGGCAGGCACCCAGCAGCTCGC
>CALEEU010000229.1 GCA_937875975.1 uncultured Opitutia bacterium
CCGAGGCCGACTTCTTCCAGGCAGGCGAGCTGGGCGGAGGCCGGCGTGCGTTCGCCCAGGAACTTGCGTGCCTCGGTTACCGACATCGCCAGCAGATCGCCGACGGACTTACCGTCATAGTGGAAACTGAGCACTTCGTCGCGGAAGCGTTTGCCATTGCAGGAGGGGCAGGGGAGCGCGACGTCAGAGACGAACTGCATCTCCACCGTCTCCCAGCCCGCGCCGCCGCAGCGTTCGCAGCGGCCTTCGCCGGCGTTAAAGGAGAAGTGCGAGGGCGTGAGGCCAGCGGCTTTCGCCTCGGCCGAGTTGCCGAGCAGTGTGCGGATCGCGTCCCAGGCGCCGACATAGAGGGCGGGGTTGGAGCGTGGCGTGCGTGTGGCGGGCGACTGGTCGACGAGCGCGACCTCGGCCGGCTCCTTGTCGAACTTCACCCATTTCAATTCCTTGGCTTCGTCGCCTGATTCCGGATCGCGGCGGCCGATGACCTGATGGAGTAGCGTCGACTTGCCGGAGCCCGAGACGCCGCAGAGTCCGACCAGGCGTCCCAGCGGGATCGAGCAGGCGAAGTCGCGAAGATTGTTCACCGTCGCACCGCTGACGCGGAGTCGTGGCGTCGTATCGTCGATCGTCCGCGGGGAGCGGGGTTCGGAGACGCGGCGACCCGAGAGCCAATTGCCCGTCGCGGAATCCTTGACCTTCAGGATGCCTTTCGGGACGCCCTGGTAGAGGAGATGGCCGCCTTCGGCGCCGGGGCGTGGGCCGATTTCGATGAGCCAGTCGGCGGCGCGCATGACGGATTCATCGTGCTCGACGACCACCACCGTGTTACCTTGGTCGACGAGACTGCGGAGGATGCCGACCATGCGCGAAAGATCGCGGGCGTGCATGCCCACGCTCGGCTCGTCGAGGACGAACACCGTGTCCGCGAGGCAGGCGCCGAGGCAGGAGGTCAGGTTGACGCGTTGGACTTCGCCGCCCGAGAGCGTGCGTGAGAGACGGTCGAGGGCGAGGTAGCCGAGTCCGACCGCCTCGAGGTAGCCGAGTCGGGCCAGGATAGCTTCGAGCGCGTGGTCGGCCGGATGACGCGAATCTTTTGGTGCGAGGGGCGCGAGTAGCGTGCGCAGGTCCGAGACCGGCGAAGCGTAGAGTTCGGGCAGGGACTTGCCGTGCCAGCGCCAGAAGAGCGATTCCTCGCGGAAGCGGCGCCCGTGGCATTTCGGGCAGGACTCGTAGGCGCGCCAGCGGGAAAGAAAGACGCGCACGTGCATCTTATAGGTCGTCCCTTCCAGCCAGCGGAAGAAGCCACGGATGCCGTACCACTTCGAATCGTACTCGCCGGGCACGTAGCCCGCCTCACCGTTCTCGATGATTTTACGGTGCGCGGCGGAAAGCTTCTTCCACGGCACGTCGAGCGGGATAGCCGCCTTGCGGCAGGCGCGGACGAGGTCCTTCTGTGATTCGCCATAGACGTTGCCTTGGAAGGGCGCGATCGCGCCTTCGGCGAGCGTCAGCGCCGGGTTCGGGATGATCTTATTCCAGTCGAGCCCGATGACGCGGCCGAAGCCGCGGCACTCCGGGCAGGCGCCCACGGGTGAGTTGAAGGAGAACAGCGCGGGCGAGGCTGGGCGGAACTTCCGTCCGTCGACCGGCGACTCGAGGGCTTCGCTGTAGCGGGAGAGCTCCTGGCCTTGGTCGTCGAGCAGGCGGAGGCGGGCGCCGCCGAGGCGGAAGGCCGCGAGGGCTGCTTCATGGAAGCGTGAGGCTTGGTCGGCCGCGATCGTGACACGGTCCTGGATGACGAGGAGCTCGGTCGCGTCGGCCGGAATTTCGTCTTCGGTCAGGCGAATCCGCTGGCCGGAGGCGAACGCCCGGCTGAAGCCCGCTTTGGCGAATTCTTCCGCGATCGTCTTCCATCCGAGCGTCTCCGGTTTCGAAACCGCGAAGGCCAGCGAAATGGATTGGCCCATGAAGCGTGCGAGGGAATCCTGCCAGGCGGCGTCAGGGCCGCGCGGGACGATGACCTGGCCGCTGGCCGGGTCGATCAGGTCGGCGCGGTGGGCGAACCAGACTTTGAACCAATCGCAGAGCTCCGTCATCGTGCCGACCGTCGAGCGCGAGGTGCGGACCGCGTTGCCTTGCTTGATCGCGACGGAGGGGCGGACATTCTCCGCGGAGTCGAGGGCTGGCGAGGGGAGGAGTTCGAGGAACTGGCGGACGTAAGGGCTGAAGGTCTCGACGTAGCGGCGCTGGCCTTCGGCGTGGAGCGTGTCGAAGACCAAGGATGACTTGCCGGCTCCGCTCAGACCCGTGACCACGACCAGCTTGCCGAC
>CALEEU010000230.1 GCA_937875975.1 uncultured Opitutia bacterium
CGGGGAGGGAGGCGGCCGCGATGGCTTGGCCGTGGCGTTTATCCTTCTCATCGGGCACCACGAGGTCGATGCGAAGTTCGGGAAATTCGTCGCGCAAGACCATTCTGGCCTTCTCGATGATGATCGTGCCGCCTTGGCCGGAGGTGACTCGCCCCATGATGAGCAAGCAGCTCAGCTCGTAGAAGCTGGCGAAGTGGGCGAGCGCGTAACCGAAGGCGATGCCGATGGCCTCGTAGACTTGTTGGGCTCGGGGGTCTCCAGCGAGCAGCAGCTTCTGGAGCTCTTCGAGCTGCTCGGGGAGACGCATCGAGGCGGGCAGTCCGATGCCGGCAAGCGGCAGCAGGCGTCCCACGCCTTGCTGGCTGAAATATTGCACGGCGCATCCGCGATCGCCGGACCATTCATCTGCGGGGCCGTCTAGCCGGTAGTCCACAGGCACGAAGGCCAGCTCGCTGAGCCAGTTGGTCAGGTTGCCGGCCGAGTCGACGTAGCCTGCGGCCACGCTCGTGCCCATCGCCACGCCGAGGACGGCGTTGCGTCCGAGGGACATCGACCCGGCGAGGGCCGTGACATCGCCGTCGTTGAGGACTTCGAAGGGAACGCCGTAGGACTTGGCGAGATCTAGGAACATGTCACGCACCTGCGAATCAAAGATGTTTGCGTCGGTGATTCCGCGGAAGAGCGAGGCGATGCGTACCTTGTTGTTGACGTAGACACCGGCGGAAGAGCCACCGATGGCGTCCACGCGCGGCAGATGGCTGGCGGCGAGATCCAGCGAGTGACGGATGCCGGCGAGGTGATAGGCCGGGTCGGACTGGAAATAGGGATCCCATTTTACTTCTTCCGAGAACACGACTTTGCCGTCGATGAGGGCGGCGCATTTGCGATCCGAGCCCCCGAGGTCGAAGCCGATGCGGCAGCCTTCCAGGTTACGGCCGAGGGACAGATGGGCGGCGGAGGCGACGGGAAGTCCGGATGCGCTGACCTCGCGGAATAAGAGGGGGCGCTCGAAGACTTTGCAGAAGAAATTCGCATCGAAAGCGCGGCAGCCTTTAGGCGAGTAATCGGCCTGCAGGCGGAGGACGAGCCCGGCGGCTGCATGGCCGCAAAGCTGGATATCGGAGGCGCCGCGGGACCAGAGCAGGAACTTTACCGTACGTTCAACGTGTAGGTAGGTTGCTTCGTCGTCGACTCCGCAGGCGAGCACCTGAGTGCGGAATAAAGAGGCGGTGCCATCTTCGCGGCGTAGGGCGATGGTGAGCTCGGTGGAGCCTCCCGTGCGATCGCAGCGGCGCAGGTAGTCCCGGGTCCAGAGCACCGCCGGGACAAGCCCTGGGTCGATGGAGGAGCGATGGCGGGGGGCGGCGTCCATCTGGCAGGTCAAAGGGCTTTGGCGGCCGCCGTATCGAGGTGGAAGGTGCAGCCGGGATGCTGTTGCAGCCAGGTCGCTGGGCAGCTTGGGGAGGGGGCTTCTTTCATCGCACGCCGGACGATCTCGGCCTTGGCCTCGCCGAAGGCGATCAGTTCGATTCGACGGGCTTCGAGAATCGTGGCGACGCCCATCGTCAAGGCGCCGTGCGGGACTTGGTCGAGATCGCCGAAGAAGACCGAATTGTCGCGGCGGGTGACCTCATCAAGGTGGACCCTGCGGGTACGACTATCGGCGGCCGAGGGTGGTTCATTGAAGCCGATGTGTCCCGTGCGGCCAATCCCGAGAATTTGCAGGTCAATACCGCCAGCGTCGCGGATCGCGGCTTCGTAGTCGGCGCAGTTCTTGGCGGGGTCGTTCGCAAGGCCGTCCGGGATGTGGATGTTAGCCGCAGGAATATCCAGATGGCGGAAGAGGTTCTCTTCCATGAAGAATCGGTACGATTGCGGGTGCGTCGGGCCAAGACCTTCGTATTCGTCGAGATTGAAGGTGATGACCGAGCGGAAACTCACGCCTGCTTCACGATGCAGACGGATGAGTTCAGCATAGAGCTCGAGGGGGGTAGAGCCTGTCGCGAGTCCCAGCACCGTCGACTTGCCCGATTTCGAGCGTATCTCGATCAGGTCGGCTATCTCCCGGGCGATCGCCTGCGCGGCGGTTTGTTTGTCGGGGTGAAGCCTGGTCGCGATCATCTTAGCCTAGCGTGGCGAGCATGCG
>CALEEU010000231.1 GCA_937875975.1 uncultured Opitutia bacterium
TCGGCGTTCTCCTTGAGCATCGCGAGGACCTCTGGGAGATGCTTGTCGGCACCGAGACGTGCGGCGGCGATGGCGGCGAAGGAACGGACGCGCGGCGACGGGTCGAGGATCAGCTTGCCGAGCGGCAGGTCGTTACCCTTGAGCGGCGATTCCTCGAGGGCACGCACGGCCTGAGCGCGGACTTCCGCGTCGGCATGCGTCAGCAACGGAACAAGGCGACGGGCGGCGGCAGTACGCGCTTCGACGGAGGCTACCGGGGTCGGACCCTTCCAGGCACCACCGGGAGCGATGGCTGCACCACGACGGGCGAGGATGCCGAGGCCCCAGATGCCATGCACGCGCTCGAGCGCGTGGGCGGACTTCGTGGCAGCCTCGAAACGATCGGCGGCATCAGGGCGGCGGGTGAGTTCGAGCTGGGCGCGCAGGCGGACACGCTGGTCGGCGTGCGCGAGGAGAGCGGCGAGTTCGGCGGAGTTGGCCTTGGCGATGCCTCCGTTAATGAGCGCAGCCACGGGAGCGACGGCCTCGGGCTTCATCATCTTGTTAGCCTCGAGGGTAACGAGACGTCCGGCCTGATGAGACTCCCAGCCCGTGATGAAGTCAGAGACGACGAGGCGTCCCTTCCAGTCATACTCGACGTCGGTCGCGGCGACGCCCCAAAGCAGCTGGTGCGAGGAGGTCATCTTCATGCCGGCGCCCGCAGGCTCCATCTTGAAGGACCAGATGCCGGAAGCGCCGGCAGATCCACGATAGTCGCAGATAAGGAAGTGCTGGGCTTCGGATTCGAGGAAGCCCGCGCCAGGGTGATAGGTCAGGCCAGACGGACCCGAGCTGATGTAAGCAGAAGGCGGGATGATAAAGGCCGGCTGGGCCGGATTCTGCAGCTCCCAGACCTTCTCGGTCATCCAGCGGGAAAGCGGACGCTGCTCGAGGCCAATCGAGCGGTGGAAGGTGTGCATGGCCTGGTGTTCCATTTCCCAGCCGGAATCGGCGCCCTCGACGACGTAGACCACGCGCGCGGCGTCGCCTTGGTCGGAATTGTTGTCGACCGAGAAGCCGTTGCCGAAGTCATCGAAGGCGATCTCCTTCGGATTACGCAGGCCGAAGTGGACGACTTCGAAGTTCGTGCCATCGGGCTCAAAGCGGAAGACCGCGCCGCGGTTACGGGAGTCGTACTTCTTGCCTTCCTTGGTGGTGACATTGAAACCACGGTCACCGATGGTACCCCAGACGCGTCCGTCCGGGCCGATGGCGAAGCCGTTCATGTCGTGGCCCGAGAGCGAGATGCGCACGCCGAAGCCGTCTTCGATGACCTTGCGCGCGGTTTCGACGCCGTCCTGCTTGGCGTCCTGCATCATCCAGAGCTTCGGGATGCAGGCGAAGTAGACCGTATCGTCCCAGGCCATGACGCCGGCGCCGGTGCCATCGAGCACGTCATTGAAGCCGGCAGAAAAGATCTTGTTGGTGGTGAACATGCCGTCGGGCTGCTCGCCGCCGACGTGGCGAATGAGCTCGGACTTAGCGGTCATCCATTCATGCGAGCGCTTGGCCTCCCACTTCTTATGCAGAGCCAGGCGATCGGCGGTGGTCGCCGCGGCGAGGTCGTCGTGATACCAGTAGAGGTGGTTGCGGTCGTCCTCGATGCCGAAGCGGAAGCGATGGGATTCAGCTACATAGACGGAGCCGTCGTTACCGAAGCCGATGGCGGTGGGCGAAGTGACGCCAGTGACCTTGCGGTCGGCTGAGACTTTAAAGGTAGCGCCAGGGACGAGCGCGGCGCTGCCTTCGCCGGCGACGCGCACGAGGCTGGCGTCGGCCTTGGGCTTGGGTCGGCCGCCCTTCGGGAAGGCGGGCTTGGCGTCGGTCGAGAAGACGAAATGGTCCGCAGCGATGAACCCCCAGGAGCCGACGTGCGTGTCGACGATGCGGATGACCCCCTTCTGGCCCTTGAACTCCGCGATGTCCCAAACGGTCTCGCGTAAGGTGAGGTCGTTGGCGCCGGTGGCCTCGCGGACGACCTTGCCGCTGATGACGAGCTGGACGGCGGTCTTGCCGGAGTGGTTGCCGCCGGCGACGAGGAAGCCGAGTTTGACGTGGGTCAGCAGCATCTCCGGAGAGGTCAGCGTACCGGTGGCGGCGTCGCCGCGCAGGCCCGAGCAGACGAGGGCGTTGCCCCCGTAGTTGCGGAACTCGCCGTTGACGCCATCGACCTTGCCCGCGATCGGCGCGAGACCGAAGCCAGTGCCGGTGGCCTGCCAGCTATCGAAGCCGTCGCCCTCGAAGGCTTCGATGACCTTGGTCTCGGCCTGAAGCGCAATAGCGCCGAGGCAAAGGGTGAACGTGGCGAAGAGGGAGGACTTCATGGCGGAAATAGGGGTACAGCCCAGAAAAGGGGTTGTTCCCTCGAGGTCGAGCGTCCCTTCCAAAAACTTCCGATTAACCTCGGAACCCGTGCAGGACTTGGAACTTCGCCCCGAAATGGGCGGGGTGAGTCAGGGCCCGCAAGCGACCCGTAGCCTCATGGTCGCCCGACAGCGCGATCTTCTCCATCTCGCCGGCCGCATACTTCACGAAAAAGGCCTCCTGACGGTCCAAGCGAACACCCTTGAAGCCGGCCGCCAAGAGCACCGGCTCGATCCTGTCCCAGAGCACATGGCACGTGAGATCCTGCGAACCGAGGTTCTCGAGAATCGCCCCGGAAAGCTGGTGGCTGCGATACGCGCGCGCCGTGCCCGCGGGCGAAGACTCGAGGCACTGCGCGATGGTCTTTCCGTAATCGAGCAGGATGACCGCGCCGCTCCAACCCCCGGACAACAGTTTCGCGAGGAGTTCCTCGGCGGCTAACGGCGCATCGATGATCCAACCCTCGTCGACGGATGGCAGCGTGCGTGCGAACTCCGCGGCTCGCGGAGTAGAAAATACGTCTAACGGTTCGACGGTGAGTTCCGTGCCGTCGACGCGTACGCCGAGTTCACGCCAAACACCGCCCTGAAAGACGAACCGATGGAAGGGCTGGGCATCGAGCAGCTCGTTCGCGACCAGCACGCTGCGGGCCGGGAACTGCGGCTCCGCTCCAAAACGGAAAGTGCGCAGCTCAGCGAATTGCGAAGCGACGTCCGCATAATGCGTCTGGCCTGGCTCGGCGCCTACTTCGATGAGGGCATGCGACCTTAGGTCGCCGACGAGCGACTGCGCCGCACCGGCGATGAGCTGGCCAAACATCGGCCCAAGGGCCGCCGCGGTGGTGAAATCGGTGCCGGCAGACTTGCCGACGCGGGCACGGTCGGAGGCGTAATAGCCGAGACCCGGAGCATAGAGCGCCGCCTCGACGAGGCGCGCGAACGAGACCACGCCGCCGCGGGCTTCGCGACGAAGCAAGGCGACGATGGCGTCATGTCGGGCCGCGGGCTCCACGGGAGAAGCGTTATGCGGTCTTTTCCGCTCCGCCAGACGAATCGGGATTGAGCCGCCCTCCGAATTGACCTGACTGCAGGCAGATGATCCTCGCGATCGAAAGTTCCTGCGATGAATCGGCCTTGGCGCTCTTCGACCCGGCCCGCGGCATCGTGCGCGAACTGATCAGCTCGCAGGCGGCGGAACATGAGAAATACGGCGGCGTGGTCCCGGAACTGGCCAGCCGCATGCACCTCTCCGCCCTACCCCTCCTGCTCGCCGATTTCCACACCGAGCTGTCGCAGGCCCAGACGATCGCCGTCACCCGCGGACCGGGACTCCTCCCCTGCCTGTCGATGGGTGTGACCCTCGCGCGTTCACTCGCGCTGGCCCGCGGCCTCCCGATCGTCGGCGTGAACCACCTCCGCGCCCACGTGCACTCGCCCTTCATCGCCGTGCACGCACAGAATCCAGCGGGCTTCGCCGCGGCCCGCGCTGCTCTGCTTCCGCACCTCGCCATCGTGGTCTCGGGCGGTAACACGCTACTCGTGAAGCTGGATGAACAACTGCGCCTCACGGTCGTCGCCCGCACGGTCGATGACGCCGCCGGCGAAGCCTTTGACAAAGGCGCGAAGCTCCTCGGCCTGCCCTACCCCGGCGGAGCCCTCATCGAGAAGCAAGCGTTGCAAGGCGACCTGAAGAAATACCCCTTCCCGCGCGGCATCCCGGAGAAGGCGGACCTGCGAATGAGTTTCTCGGGCCTGAAGACGGCCCTACGCTACCAGCTGGAAAAGATGTCAGACGAACAGCTTGCCGCTGAGATGCCCGATCTCTGCGCCGGCTATCAGCACGCGATCATCGAACAGCTCGCGGCTAAGACTGGCGCCGCGCTCGACCTATCCGCTTACAAGTCCGTCGGACTTTCCGGTGGCGTCGCTAATAACCGCACGCTGCGCACGCGTCTGGCCCAGGCCGCCCAGCAGCGCCGCCTGCCGTTGATGGTCGCTGAGCCGAAACACTGCGGGGATAACGCTGGCATGATCGCCTTCGCGGCCTGGGCCGACGTCGGCCTACCCGTCGACGCCGCGGCTGTGCCGGCGGCCAGCCTGACCGTCGATCAGGTCTAAGCGGACTGCTTGACGAGTTCGGTGAACGCGCGGAACTGCGGGTGCGTCGCATCACCAACCATAGAGTAGAAGACCGTCTCGGTCGGCAGGACATGCGCCCCGGCCGCCCGGAGGGCTTCGAGGCAGGCCTGCCCATCGCCGGAGCGCCGGCCGGTCACGGCATCCGAAAGGATTGTTACCCCCATGCCTTCACGCAGGGCGTCCATGGCGGTCTGGTAAACGCACACCGGAATCTCAAGGCCGCAGATGAGTAGCTGGCTGACCTGAATCTTGCCGAAGGCCTCGACCAACCCAGGGGCTCCGAACGCGGAGAACGCCGTCTTTCCGAAGACGGCACGGCCTTCGCCAGCGGCCAGCAGCAGGTCGGGATGGGTCGGTCCCAGCTTAGCGGGCACCTGTTCGGTGAAGAGTACCGGCACGCCTAGGAGTTTGGCGGCCGAGGCGGCCAGCAGGCAGCGGCGGAGGCAACCCTCTCCGTCCTGCATGGCCTTCAGGAAGGTCGGCTGGACGTCGATCACGAGCAAGGCGACGCCGGCGGCGGGGGTTTCGGACATGGCGGGAAGTTATGCGAACTGCCATCGCAGTCAGCCGTAAACCTCTGTTTTGACTCCCCAACCCTCGGCGATTCTATAATTTGGAACCATGAATCCAGCCAATCTACTACTCCTAGGCGTCAAGTATAGCGTCTCCGCGGTCAGCCGGATCGACGGTAGCATCATCTGGACGACTCAGCTTAAAAAATCCGGCTTAGGTGCAGGGGATTTCGTGACCCTCCATGTCGATGGGCTCCAGGTATTCGCCCATGCCTCTGGTGAACTCTACTGCCTCGAACTCTCCACCGGACGGATTCTATGGAATAACCCCCTAAAGGGGCTGGGCTACGGCATCGCAACGCTCGCTACGCAGGACGTGAAAGCAAATCTCACGGCCGCCCAAGCCCAGCTGATTGCCGCCCAGCAAGCCGCCGCCACGAGCGCCGCGCACCCTTCCCACTAAGCCCTACGTTTGTGAGGGGAATGGGGTTGCCCGCCCCGCCCCGTCCGACTTCTCTTATCGGTCATGGACTGGCAGGTTAAACCTATCGCGCGCATCTGCGCCGCTTCCGGCAAGGAACTCCACGTCGGCGACCTCGTGACGTGCGTCGTCTATAAGCCCGTCGGCGGCAACATCGAGCGCTGCGACGTGCTCCGCGACCAGGCTTCGTCGTTCAAGCCCGAGGGCATCCTCCTCGGCCGCTGGACCCGCGAGGTCAAGGAACGTGGCGAAGAAGAACAAGCGCACCGCGCCCAGCTCCTCGCCTCCCGCGAAGAATTCTTCCTTTCCCTCTACGAAGACGAATCCGATCCGTCCGGCGACAAGGGCGTGCTCAAGCACATCCTCGCCATGCTCCTCGAGCGTAAGCGCATCATCAAGCAGGTCGGCGTCGCCGACCAAGGCCTGATGACTTACCTCCACGCCGCCAGCAAGCAGACCTACCTCGTCCCAGTGCTGGACCTCCAGCCCGCCCACATCCTGCAGGTCGGCACCTCGCTAGACCTGCTCGTTGGCTGACCTTTCCATGACCCCCTTCCGCCTTGCCGTCGCCCTCAGCGCCCTGCTTCTCGCCGGTTGCAAGAACAACGATATCCCTGACGAGATTGCCTCCATCTTCGTCGAAGCCTCGCCTACCTCGGGTGGCTCGATGAGGCAGGAAGTCCGGCTGCCGGTCAGCCAGATCACCATCACGGTGATGACCCGCCCGCTCGTACCAGCCGAAGAGATTCTGAACACCGAGGCGATCACCAGCGGTGAACCTGACCTCCGCCAGGAGTTCCTCCTCGTCCAGCTCGACCGCAAGGCCGCCATCGACGTGATGAACTACACCAAGGAAGCCATCGGCCGCCATTTCGTCCTCGTCATCAACGATGCCGCCGTCGGCATCATGCCGATCGACCAGCAGATCACCGACGGCAACCTGATGTTCCACGTCGAGAAGAAGGGCCTTTCGAACACGCAGGCGGTGGTGGATATCAGCAAGCGCCTCAACATCTCGGCGCTGAAGATTCGCAAGCTCAAGGAATCCGAACGCAAGTGAGCCTGCGGAGCAGCCTCGCCCTCCTTTTCCTCTGCCTCACGGCGCTCCCGCTGGTCGCGACGGACATCGTCTGGCCGACCACGATGGAACGGTCGGATTTCCGCACCCCGCAGGACTACCTGCAACCGACGGTCTCGGGCAAGACGGAGTCAGCCCTTTTCGGCATGGTCCGCGAGGACGGCAAGCGCTTCCACGAGGGCATCGATATCCGCCCGGCGAGGAGCAACGCCGACGGCGAACCGCTCGATCTCGTGCTGGCGGCCATGGACGGCCAAGTCGCCTACCTCAATGCAAACGTCAACGGTCCGTACGGCCGGTACGTCGTGCTCCACCATGCCGCCGCGGAGATCCCCGTCTACACGCTGTACGCCCACCTCGCGAAAATCGCCCCGAGCCTCCAGCCCGCCCAGCCCGTGCGCCGCGGTACCGCCATCGGCCTGATGGGTCACACTTCGGCCGGCGCCAGCCCGATCACGAAGGAACGCTCCCACCTCCACTTCGAAGTCGGCCTCATCCTCTCGACCGGTTTCAACCGCTGGTACGCCGCCCAGCCTGAGAACAAACAGAGCCCCAACCTCCACGGACTCTACAACGGCCAGAACCTCATCGGCATGGACCCGATGCTGATCCTCGGCCAGCCGAAGGTCGACGTCCTTGCCGCCCTCCGCAGTCAACCCACCGCCCTCACGGTCGGCCTGCGCACGAATCAATTACCAGACTTTGTGCACCGCTACCCTGTGCTCGCGCGCGGAGACATCTCGCGTGCCGCGGGCTGGTATGTCGAATTCTCCTGGCAAGGCATGCCGATCCGTTGGACGGCCCTCGAAGCCACGAGCCCTCAGCTGCCAGCCGGCCGTTGGCGCCTCCTGGAGATCGACCAAGCCCAGCGCAAACGCCTGATCCAACGGAAGATGCTCGGCGCCGATGGCCGCACCCCGGGCGAGCTGCTCACGCAGAACCTCGAGGTCCTCCTCTCGACCACGCGCTGACGTCAGTGCCTCGCAGACGCCTGCCACCCGGGGCCGCCACCTGCCACCCGAATTTTGTCGGCTACTAGTTCAGTCCTGGATTCTCCGGCGAATCCGCCTCGA
Organism: uncultured Opitutia bacterium; assembly: GCA_937875975.1. Taxonomy (GTDB): domain Bacteria; phylum Verrucomicrobiota; class Verrucomicrobiia; order Opitutales; family UBA953; genus UBA953. The sequence continues at coordinate 7,686 of CALEEU010000231.1, forward strand.
GCCGCAGATCCGGCCGATGGCGCTCCAGCAGCTTCTTCCATAGCTCCACGCCTTCGAGGTCGGCGCAGAGCGCGTCGAACGGGCAGACGACCCAGGCGTTCATCTTCAGCTCTTTCTCCAACTGCCCAGGCGACCAGCCAGCATAGCCGATGTAGGCGGAAAGCCGGAAACGACCGTCCTTGGCTAGCTGCGCGGCTTCTTCCTGATCGAGGCCGAAACGCACCTCGGGCTCGCCGCGGGCCGGAAAATGCCAGCCGCCGAAAGCGAGGCGATCGGTCGCGACCGGGCCGCCTTCGAAGAGCGGCACATCGTCGAGAGGCTTTAGCTCCGCCGTGGATTCGATCTGACCGAGCACCCGGCCGAGCGGGCGGTTCACGATGACGCCGAGGGCACCCTCCGCGGCGTCATGGGTATGCAACAGCACGACGGTCTCGCGGAAATGATCGTCACGCAGCTGCGGGTGCGAGACCAGCAATCGCCCCGCCAAGGTCTGCGGAGCGCGGGCCATCAGCGTTCGAGTCGCGTGACCAACACGCCAGCCTGACCGAACATCTCGGCCACCAGCGGGTCGTTCTTATAGTCGTGACGGTAGCGGACCTCGGTGATGCCGGCGGCGGCGAGGATCTTGGCGCAGTTCACGCACGGGAAATGGGTGACGTAGCAGACCGTGCCCTGCAGCGAGACGCCGCGCTTGGCGGCATCGGCCACGGCGTTCTGCTCAGCATGCACGGTCGCGAGCTCATGGCCGTCGCGGATATGCGAATCATGCGGGGCGCCCGGGAGGAAACCATTGTAGCCGGCGGCGACGAGGCGGTTCGGGTGCTTACCGGTCGAGACGATGATGCAACCGACATGCAGGCGCTCGCAGCTCGAGCGCGAGCTGACGAGCACCGCGGTGGCCATGAAGTATTCGTCCCACGACGGACGAGAGCCCCCGTTGACGAGGGCTTCGAGCTGTTCAGCGAGGGACTTGGGCTGGCTCATCGCATCCACAGGCTGTCAGCCGGCACCCACCCGAGGCAAGTGGCAGTTACGCACAGGATCGTCGCGAGGAGCATCAGCACCGCCGCCCGGCCCAGAAACGGCAGGAAATCGGCCGGCTGGGCGGCCTTACGGAAGGCGAGGTGCTGCCAGAGAGCCAGCGGCAGCAAGACCATGGGAGCCCAGCCGAAGACGTGGCCCAGGCACCCCAAGCCCAGGAGTGAATTGAAGCCGTGCAGATTACGCGCGAAGCCGCGGCCGAAGCGGACGACCGTCGTGCGCTTGCCGACGGCGAGGTCGGTCTCGTAATCGCGCGCGTTGTTCGCGACGAGAATATTGTCGGCGAGCAGACCAAGCCCGAGGCCGGCGAGGAGCGCGGGCAGCCACGGCATGACGGCGCTTGTTAACGCCACGCTGATCGCCCAGACGGTCAGAGTGGTCGCCTGCACGCCGAAGCACGCGACGACGAAGACGTCGCCGAGGCCGCGGTAAGCCAGCGGGAACGGGCCAAGGGTATAGGCCAGCGCGCAGGCAATCGCCAGTAGTCCCGCCAGAAATAGCCATGGCGAAAGGATCGCGACGGGGGCTCCAAGAATGAGAGCCAAGACGCAGGCAATCCAGATACCGCGTTGCATGGCGCCCGGAGAGATGTCACCAGAAGAGACCGCACGACGGGGGCCGATACGCGCGGAGGTATCCGCGCCACGGAGCGAATCGCCGAGGTCGTTGGCGAAGTTGCAGGCGACCTGCACGCAGAGCGCGAAGCCGAGACAACTGGACAATACGAGCATGTCGACGCCGGCCTCCGACGCACCCTTGCCGTAGGCCGCGAAAACTGCCCCACCTAAGGCGATGGGTGCGACGGCCGCCACCAAGGTCTTGGGGCGAGTCGCGGCCAGCCATGCGCGGAAGGTCGTCATGCGGAGGTGAAGGTGGCAGACGTTGAACGGACGGAAACAAAAAAGCCCCGCTGAGCGGGGCTTTTCGGAGAGGTCGCGAAGTCTTACTTGGACTTCAGTTCAGTGACGGGGCTCGAGCTGACCGCCTTGGTCCAGTCAGGAGTGCTGGTGCCAGGGGTGACCTTCGAGTTGAACTGGTTGGCCGCATCGACGGTGTCGGCGCGCCAATCGATGTGTGAGTCACCGAAGGCGATGTGACCGCCTTCCGCACCCCAGACGCCGTTGGTCGCATCCCACTTGCCGGCAGCGGACAGACCGCGGGACCAAAGGAGAGGGGTCTGTTCGTTGATATTCTTCAGAGACGGCACGTAAGTGGTCCAAGACTGGTAGCCATTGACCGCGCTCGGAGCCTTGAAGCGGGGGTCGACCTGTTCCGCGCCAGCGGCACCGGTCAGCACCTGGTTCGGGAAGGTCGCCGTGTCGTTGGCCGGGTCGGCGTCGATGTACCAGATGGAGGCGTTATTCAGGCCGGCATTGAGGGCGAGGACCGCAGCGTAATCGGAGATGGTGGCGGCGGAGGTCGGGGCAGTGGTGGTGCTCCAGGCGGCCTGTTTGATCATCTTCGTGCCGTTATTGTAAGTGATGTAGGACTGGGCGATGTTGCGCAGCTTGGTCGAAGCGGCGGACTGCTTGGCCTTCTTCATGACGCCTTGGACGCCAGGGAAGAGGACGGCGGCGAGGATGCCGATGATGGCGATCACCGTCAGGAGTTCGATGAGCGTAAAGCCCTTACGGTTACGGGGGGAGGAGGTCATAGATTTAGTGGGGTATAGATTAGATTAGGAGATTTTGTTCCGTTGGAAAGGGTAAAAACCCTTTCTTAAGGTTAATAAGGAAGGGGGAAACGGCTGGTCAGGGAGGCCACGATGCCCTGCGCTTCGGCGATTTTGGCAGGATTCTGGGGGTCGGACAGGACGATGGCGATTGCCTGGGCGATTTCCCGCATCTCGGACTCCTTCATGCCACGGGAAGTGACGGCCGGGGTGCCGACGCGGATGCCGCTGGCCTGGAACGGACTGCGGGTCTCGTCCGGCACGGTGTTCTTATTAGTGGTGATGTGGGCGGCGTCCAACGCGAGCTGGGCGTCCTTGCCGGAGACGTTCGGGTGGCTCTTGCGGAGGTCGAGCAGGCTGAGGTGGTTGTCGGTGCCGCCGCTGATCAGGCCGAAGCCGAGCTTCACGAGCTCGTCGGCGAGGGCGCGGGA
>CALEEU010000232.1 GCA_937875975.1 uncultured Opitutia bacterium
AACGTGCCGGCCGTGAGAGTGGTGATCGTGGCGACTCCGCCCACGGTGGTCGCGCCGCCGTTGACGGTCGTCACGGTGGCGGCGCCCGTGATCGTGTTGGTGCCGCCGGTGACGGAGGCGGAGGTGAGGGAGCCGAGGGAGTTGGTACCCGAGGTGATCTCGCCGTTGAGGAGGCCGGTGACCGTGACCGAGCTGCCGACGTTGCCGGTCATGGAACCGGCCGTGACCGTGCCGGCGGTGACATTGCCCGTGAGCGCGCCGGTGACCGTGACCGCGCCGCCCGTGATGTCACCGGTGAGCGAACCGGCGTTGACCGTGCCGGCCGAGACGCCGCCCGTGAGCAGGTTCGTGACGGTCACGTTGCCGCCGGAGACGGCGCCGGCGAGTGAGCCCGTGCTGACCGTGCCGCCGGTGATGTTGGCGCCGAGGGCGCCGACCACGGTGACCGTACCTTCGGAGACGCCGCCGAGGACGTCGGCGTCGCTGCCGAAGCGGGTCTTACCGGCGCCGGCCAGGCTCGTGAGGGTGAGCTTGCCAGTGGAGGCCGAGAAATTGAGGGCGTCGTCGGTCGTGCCCGCGTTGGTGACCGCGCCGGTGATCGTGAGCGACTCCCCGGAGATCGTCGCCGTGGCCGTGGCATCGAGGGCCAGCGTCGCGGCTAGGTTGTAATCCGCCGCGGCGAGGGTCGCGCCGTTGACGGTGATGCCCGAGGTGCCGGCCAACGCGCCTGCGGAGGCGGTCAGCGTGCCGCCTGAGACGAGCGTAGCGCCGGTGAAGGTGTTGGCGCCGGAGAGCGTCAGGTTGCCGGAGCCACCCATGGTCACGGCGCCCGTACCGCTGATGATTCCGCTCATCGTCTGGGCGGCGCTGCTGCCGTATTTAAAGGTTCCGTCGTTGGTGATCGCCGCCGTGAACGTGCCGCCGTTGAGGCTCGAGGCGCCGCCGACCTCCAGGACGCCGGCGACGATGTCCAGGTCCAAATTCCCGTCGTGGACTCCCGTGATCGCCATCGTTCCCAGGCCCTGCTTGCTGAGGGCCCCGTTCGCCCAGCGCACGGAAAGCTCGAGGTCCACGCCATCGGTGCCATCGGCCACGTCGAAGACGGTGTTCCCGGATGACTGGTTGTTGATGTAGCCGTCGTTGGTCTGGGAAATGGTGTTCTTCGAGCCACCCGTGGTCACGAAGGTGTGCACGCCGGTCTGCATGAGGTGGTTACCGCCGTTGAAGCGGATCGTGCCGCCGCCGCTGACGCCGAAGGTGAAGGTCTTGTTGTTGAGCACCGTGCGGTTGTTCCCGCCGACCGAGGACTGGAATTCCAAGGTGGAGCCGTTGTTGATGTTGAAGACCATGGTGCTCACGCCGGCCAGGTCGGCGACGTTGGTGAAGCGCAGGGTGCCGCCGTTGATCGTGGTCGTGCCTCCGTATTGCGGAACGCCCATCTTGATGTCGAGCAGGCCGGCGCCGCTCTTGGTGAGCACGCCGGTACCGGTCACCGCCGAGGCGATCGTCAGGGTCGTCGAGGCGGCCACGTCGAAGGCGCCACCGCCCGCCGCGAGCGTCACGCCCCGGTTGGCGCTCAGCGAAGTCGTGCCGGTGGTCTGCAGGATGCCCTGGGTGGAGGCCGCGCCCAAGGTGAGCTGGCCGGCCACGAAGGAGGCGGGCACGGCCCCGAGGTTGGACTCCGAGGCGACCTGCAGCGTACCGTTGCCGACGGTGAGGATCCCGGTGAAGGCGCTGCTGTTGTCACCAGAAACCGTCCAGGTGCCGACGCCGTCCTTGACGAGCGGCAGCGAGCCGGTGACCTGGCCGCCGATCACGCCGGCGCCGGCGCCGCCGATGACGAGGGCCCGGGTGCCCGTGCCGGTGAAGGTGATGGCGCCCGTGATGTTCAGCAGGCCGGCCTCGGAAGTGAGGCGCGTCCGATAGGTGACGTGCGAACCTGTGTCCACGGTGAGATTTCCCGACCACGTGTTGTCGCCGGAGGCATTGCTCAGCGCGGCGTTACCCGCGGCGGCGGCGGTCGCCTCGAGGTGGAGGGACTCGCCGGCGACCGTGATGCCGCCTTGCAGTCGTAGCGTCGAAGCGCCCCCGGCTCCGGCGGAGACCGTGACCCCGCCGGCGGAGGTGCCGAGCGCGGCGACATGGCCGACGGTCAGCGTACCGGCCGAGACCGTGGCCACTCCGGTGAAGGTATTGACGCCGGAGAGCGTCAGGTTGCCGGCGCCGGCCTTGATGAGGGCACCCGAACCCGAGATGAGGTTGGCGACGGTGAGCGCGTCGGATCGGTCGACCACCAGCGTGGCGTTGTTGACGACCGGTCCGGAACCGAGGACGCCGGTCGTGCCGCCGGCGCCGACCTGCAATGTGCCGTCCGTGACCGTGGTCGTACCAGTATAAGTGTTGGCGCCGGAGAGGATGACGGCGCCGGCACCTATCTTTTCGAAGCCAGCAGCAGGATCACCACTGCTGATGATGCCCGAGACGATCAAGGTGCCGCCGGCACCGGCGCTCAGGTCAAAGTTATTGGAGACCTCTTCGTTGTTGGTGATATTTCCGGCGTAGGTAGCAGCGGCGGCCCCGGTCTGGAGCCGGATGGTCTTCGCGTTACCTTGGGCGGTGGCGACGAAAGCATTGTTGAGGGTGATGCCGTTGATCAGCTCGAGCACCCCGTCCTGATTGAGGGTGACCATGCCTGCGGAGAGGGCGTTACTGTGACCGACGATAATCGTGCCGCCAGTAGGGTCGATGGTGACGCCGCCGGCGAAGGAGTTGGCGGTGTCGAGCAGCAACGTACCAGTCGTTGTCTTGGTGAGGCCGCCCGTGCCGTTCAAGGTGCCGACATCGCGGAGCGTGCCGGCCTGGGCGTTGAAGGTGATCGTATTGGTGGCGTCCCCGACGGCGAAGCCGTTGAGGTCGAGGGTTCCGCCGCTCAGCGTCACCGAAGCGACGCCGGCGCCCGCGCGACGCAAGGCCGCGCCGACGTCCACCGAACCGCCGTTGATGTTGAGCTGACCTTCGCCGGCGGTGGCGAGCACGAGGGAGCCGGTGCCGGCGTCGCCGAAGGCGGCCGAGCCGCCGAGCTTGACGTTGCCGCCGCTGATGATGACGCGGTTGAGCGAGGCTCCCGTGCCCTTCGCGAAGGCCATGTTGAGGTTCAGGATGTCCAGCGTACCGGCCGAGAACAACAGGTCGTTGGTATTCACCGCCGTCTTGGCGCCGAGCGAAGTGGCGTAGGTGTCGATGGCGACGTCGGCTTCGTGCCCGGAGAGGTCGACGACGTTGTTAGTGGTATAGCTGGTCCCGAAGGCTCCGGTCGGACCAAGCGTGAAGTTAGTACGGCCCGTGCCGGTACGGTCACGGAAACTGACCGTGCCGCTGGCTCCGGCGAAGGCGATGAGGCCGGAATCGCGGTCGGCCACGCCTAGATTCACTTCGGTGGCGCGGATGACGTTGGTGCCGGCACCGAGGAAGAGTGTCTGCTGCAGCGTGGCAGCCGTGCCAGCACCTGCCGCGCTGGCGCCGACCATGAGCTGGCCGGTCGTCAACGTGTTGGCGCCGTCGGAAAGACGGAGGATGGAACGGGCGTTGGCTTGGTTGTCGCTGCGTCGGGCGATGACGATGCACCCGGCGTCCAGGTCAGCGGAAGCCAAGCCCGAGAGGTCAAGCGTGGCGCGGACCGCTCCGCTAGCGACGTCCGAAAGGTAGATGTCATCGCCCTGCACGATGAGCGAACCGCCGCCGGTCAACGTCAGCAACGTGACCGCTCCAGACGCCGATCCGGTCAGGCCAAGGTCACCGTTGACGCGCAGCGTGCGGCCAGGAGAGACGTTGATGACCGACGCCGTCGCGCTGTTGGCCCGGGCCTCGAGGCCGGAAAGCGTCACGTCGACATCGACGAAATTGACGGTGGCGGGCGACGTGCCTCCGCCGACGGTGAGCAAGGTACCGTCCGGGATCGCGTGGCGGACCGAGGTCACGACGGTGCCGCCGAGGATCGAGGTCGGTCCTTGGTAGGTCGCGGCCGCGTCCAGCGTGAGGACGCCGTTGCCACGCTTGGTGAAGCCGCCGACCCCGGACCCGAGGCCGCGGGAGAGCGTGACGTTCGTCGCGTTCTCGATCGTGGCGCCCCCCGCCAGGATGGAGACAGGGCGGTTGATGACGGACTGCGCGAAGCCGGCCGGCAGACGAAGCGCGCCTCCCGCGAAGACGAGATCGCCGACATCTCCGCCGATCGCGGAAAGGGAGGCGATCTCCAGGGTGCCTTCGTTGAGCACCGTCGGGAAGGCGCCGCCGCCGGCCGTATTGGCGCCGGAAAGGATGAGCGTGCCGCGGCCGGACTTCACGATCGCGCCTTGGCTGGTGAGCGGCGAGGAGACCGTGACGGCGAGCGTCGGCGTGGTCGCCGCATAGGTCGGGTTGACGACCGCGAAGACATACTCGGAGGCGGCGGAACCGAGCCCGATGCCGCCGTCGAAGCCGCCGAGGGAAACCGTGTGGGCCGAAGAAGCGGTGGCGGCCGGATTAAGCGTGAACAGGAAGGCGCCGCTGGTGCTGACCAAAGTCTGGCCGGCGCCGGTGCCCGTGACGGCGAGGGTCGAGGCGGCGGAACTGCCATTGTGCACGACCAACGAGTTCAGCGTGCGGCCGGCGAGGCCGGTGAGACTCGCCGAAAGGGCCTCGCGGATGTTCGCGGTGGCGCCGCCGGCGGCGTAGGTCGCGTATTCCGTGCCGTGGACGAGGGGGCGGAAGCCGGTGCCGGAGACGTAGGTCACGAGCGAGTTGCCCATGTTGGCGGCGACGATGTCAGCCGTCAGCGACTCGCCGAACGCCCAGGGCACGATGCTCATCGTCGCCGAACCCGCGGCGCCGCCGGCGCCGAGCAGGGAGGACGCCATGAAGCCGGTCTGGGCGGCGGCATTTCCGATGCGGAAGTTGTTACGCCCATTGGCATTGGACGCGAGCCCAAGGCCTCGGCCGATGACGGTCACCGTGGCGAAGTTCCGTCGCTCGAAGGCGGTCGCGATGAGCGAAGTCTCGTAGCTGGTGGCCGTACCTGCGTTATTGGCCCAACCTGTCATGTAGTTGGAGCCAGAGCCGAAGACCAGCGAGCCGATGGTCTCATTGGTGGCGGCAGCCTGGTCCGTGCGCAAAGACAGACCGCGCACCTGAGAGCCCCCGCCCCAGGTGCCGTCGGCCGAGTTGAGCACGATGCTGGCAGTATCGAACAAGCGATCACTGGAGCGGGTGCTGCCGTTGTTGTCTAGGAGCAAGGCACCGCCGCGTTGGATCTCGATCGAAGACGCACCGATGCGGCCGCCACCGGAGAGCTGGAAGAGGCCGCCCGCCGAGATGACCGGACCGAGGAAGTCGAGGCTGACGGCGTTGAGGTTCAGGTTATGCGTACCGGCCAGACGCAGGACGCCGTTGCCGGTGAAGGTGGCGGAGAAGTTGCCGTTCGCGGTCTGGCGGACGGAGAGCGTGGCACCGGAGGCGACCTCGATGACGCCGTAGTTGGAGTCGGTCGCGACGCGCCCGCCGGAGAGCGTACCGATCGTCTCGGACTGCAAGATGCGCAGGCGGGAGTTGGCGCGGTCGCTGAACACCAGCGCGGCCGTGTCGGAGATCGCGCGCCCCCCGGCGAGCTCGACGGTGCCGGCCTGCAAGACCAGGGCCGGGGAAGCATTGCGACCCGAGAGGCGCAGCACGCCGTTGCCCGTCTTGGTCAGGGTCTGGCCTGCGGCGATACCCGAAGCGACCTCGAAGGTCTGCGCCGAATCTTGGAAGACGATGAGTTCGTTGTTGGAGGAGCGCAGGAAGCCGCCGGACAAGCCAGGCGTGCCGGCGGTCACGCGGTCGGTGACCAGCAGGCCGCCGCTGGCGAGCGTGAGCAACGATCCAGAGAGCTGATGGAGGGCCGACCCCGTGGCGGCGTCGAAGCGCAGGCTGCCGACCGACAGGGTCTTCGCCGAACCGGTGAAGCCGGCGTCGTCATCGGTGACATGCGCGCCGGCGGACCAGGCGGAGGCATCATTGGCGACGGCCGAGGCGAGTCCGACGACCGCGCCGGCATCGACCCGGGCGAACGACGTGACGCCTCCGGTCTTGGCGGTGGCGAAAGCCGTCGCGCCGAGCAGCCCGTGCGCGGCGTTGACGGTGGTCGTGGTCAGGCTGGCGCCGGGAGCGTACTCATAGCGCAACGTGCCCTGACGGGCTCCGCGGGCGAAGGCGGCGGCGGCCAACGTGAGGGTCTGGCCGGAACCGGGCGTGAGCGACAGGCGGCTCTGCCAGCCACCGGCCAAGGTGAATCCGCCGACGCCTTGGGTGGTGGCGGCGGAGGCATTGCCGAGCAGCTCGAGGCCGCCGCCCTGCATGTTCAGTTGCGAAGCCGCCCGGAGCTTGACGTTGTTGTCCGCGGAGTAGTCGAGGCGAAGGGTGCCTTCGGCGATGACGGAGGCGCCCGTAGATGCCAGACCGCGGTTGTCGCCGGCGAGGGTCACGAGTCCCGGACCCCACTTGTCGATGGAAGCAGTGCCCGTCGAGGCGAGCGGGGCGCGGATGGTGCCGCGATAGAGGTCGATGTCCCCGTTGGTGACGGTGAGCAGGCCGGTGCCATTGATGTCGCCGGTGCGACGGACCGGGCGCTCACCGAGGATCAGGCGCGAGGTCGTGAGCGCATATGCGCCCATGTTCAAGGTGGTGGCCGCGCCGTCGGCGTCCTGCGAGAGGAACAGGCGGTCGAAGTCGGCGGCCACGACGGCGTTGTCCGCGCCGAGGTTCACGACCGCGCCGTCACGGAGGAGCAGGGAGGCGTCGCCGCTCTGGCCGGCGTTGTAGGACAGGATGCCGGTGCTGTTGAGGTTGAGCACGGTGCCGACGCCGGAGACCACGAAGTCGTCGCCGAGGGTGACCGGCGAGGATCCGCTGAAGGTCCAGTTGCCGCCGGACAGCCAGGAGTCGGTGGCGCCGGTGGAGGTGACGCCCCCGGTGATGAAGCCGGAAGCTCCCGGATTGCCGGCAAGGGAGAAGCCACTGGTCCCGGCGGCGATCGCGCCGGCGTAGGTGATCGAGGCGCCGTCCGTGCCCTTGGCGCCGAGACCGACGACCACGCTCGTGGCGCTGTTGTTGATCGGGCGATTGGTCGACTGGTCGGTCGAACCGCAGAAGACCAACGAACCGCCGGCCATGGTGATGGCCGTGCCGGTGCCGAGGCTGCTGGCCGCGCCGCCCGCGTCGGTGACGGTCGTGAACTCGAGGTCACCGGCGGAGATGGTGATGTTCCCGCTGAAGGTGTTGGCGCCGGTGAGGCGGACGATGCGGTTCGTCGCACCCCAGCCCCCGAGGTCGTCGTTGACCGTGAAGGCCGCGCCGGCGCCGCCGGAGATCGCGCCCGTCAGGGCGATGACGCCTTCGGCGCCGCCCGAGGCGGAGATGCTGGCAGCGCCGCCGAGGGTGACATCGCCGGAGAGCGTGAGCACCGAATTTTTGCCGTCGGTCAGGTAGGCACGCAGGGCGGAGCCGCCACCCAGGCTCACCGGACCGGTGAGCGTGACCGACAGCGCGTCGGTGGCGACCGCGGAGACGTTGTCGACGTTGAGTTCGGCGACCGCGGACGCGGGCAGCGTCAGGCCGTTCGCGGAAGTCCAAGCCTCGCCGTTCTGCCCCTGCCAGGCGATCTTGCCGAGATTCATCTCCAGCGTACCAGTGCCGAGGGCGTTGGCGCTCGCCGCGATGACGGTGCCGCCGTTGACCAGCATGCCGCCCGTCCAGGCGGCATTGTTGCCGGCGAGGCGGAAGTTGCCGGTGATCTGGTTGCCGCTCCCGACCGTGGTGGACGAATTGAGCGTGAGGCGGCCGGAACCGGTGAGCGCTCCGAGGAAGGCGACCTGACGGGCCGTCGTGACCGCCGTACCGGCGTTGGCGTCGCGCAGGTTGACGATGGAATTGGCCGAGACCGTGACCGGTCCGGCGTAGTCCTGGTTGGCGCTCGCGGCCGAGAGCGTGCCGCCCGCGAGCTCGACCGGCGTCGGAATCGTCAGCGTCGTGGCGTCGGCGGCATAGTAGGCGCCGCCGGCTCCGACGATGACCTTCATGAGATTACGGTCCTCTTCCCGGCCCAAGGCCCAAGGATTGGACTGCACGAGCGTGCCGGCAGAGACCGTGAGCGTGGACGTGCCCGCCGGATTGAACTCGGGGGCGGCGAGACCGGAGAGCGTCAGTCGGCCGTTACCGGCCTTCGTCAGCGAAGCCGCGCCGGTCAGGGCGCCGGAGAGATTGAGATTAGCCGCCGCGTCGGTGACCGTCCAGGTCTGCGCGGCGCCCAGCTGCACCGGGGCGGCGATGACGACGGAGGCGGAAGCGCCGGCCTCGAGCGTGATGCCGGCCGACGCGGAAGCCGGGAAGAGGTCGAGTCGGCCGCCGCCGTTGGTCAGCGTGACCGTGCCCGGCGTGACGCCGGCGGACGTGCCCGGCGCGAAGGCGAGCGAGCGGACGCGGAACGGGCGGTCGAGGTTGGTGGTGATCGCGGCGGCCGCGGCGGAGTCGCGCTGGATGCGCACCGCGCTGCCCTGGCCCGGCAGGACCGTGGAAGCCGTCGTACCGGCGAGGTCCGTGGACCAGCTGGCGAGGCCGGCGGACCAATTCGAACCGCTGGCGCCCTGCCAGTAGACATCACCCGCGACGAGCGAGCCCGTGGTGAGCGTGACGAGACCGTCGGCGGCCGTGAGTGTCAGAGAGGCGAAGCCGCCCGGGGTCGCGCCCAGCAGCCAGTCGGCGGCGCCAAGGGCGCCGGTCGTGAGCCCGCCGTCCGCGGCTGAGACGAGCGTATAGGTCTGGTTCTCGCTCAGACCCGCGTCGACGAGGTCGAGGGTGACCTTGTTGCCGGCGAAGAGGCTGAGCGTGCCGCCGGACGCGAGGCCGAGCACGTCGGTGCGCAAGGCGTCGCCCGCGGCGGACAGGTCGCCGACGTTGAGTTCGAGGACGGAGTTCGTGCCGGCGGCGGAGCCGAGCTGAAGCGTGGCGAGCGAAGTGAAGGCCGTGCCGGCGCCGTCCGCGAGGCTGAGCGTGGCGCCGGCGCCGACGGTGACGGCGGTGACGACGGAGGGGGTGGAGTGACCTCCCGCCAAGGCGAGCAGGCTGCCATCGCCCGTGACGGAAAGCGCCGTCGAGGCGGTCAGCGGGGAACGCAGGGTCAGCGAACCGCCGGTGACCGTGGTGGCGCCCTCATAGCTCAGGGTCACGCCGTCGGCGACGACCGCCGCGCCCGCGCCGGTCTTGGCGAAGGAGAGCGCGCCGGCGCCGGAGTCGGTGATCGCGTACGTGCCGGCGCCGGCGCCGAAGTTCACCGCCGCGCCGCCGGCGCCGACGGGGAGCGTGGCCGCCGCGCCGCCGGAGTTGTCGATGACGATGGTGCCGTTGGTGACGGCGGTCAGGCCGGTGATGGTCTCG
>CALEEU010000233.1 GCA_937875975.1 uncultured Opitutia bacterium
GCAACGAGGCAAAGAGTCTGTGCAAAGGTGCAAATGCGGCGGAGCCGCGTGCAAAGGTGCAAAAGTGGAGGCGAAGATGCGCTGAGGGGGCATTTTCGGGCAGGGGGTAGGGACGGCTCTCCGAGCCGTCCGTTCCATTAGACCAGGCGGCGGGCTCGGAGAGCCCGCCCTACCCTGAGCCGCGGCCGAGCAGGGATGCTCGGCCCTACCTCGAGGCAGAGGACCAAACTCAAGGGGGGACCGGAAACCGGATGATGGCATCCACTCCCGGCGGGCTCGGAGAGCCCGCCCTACCCTCAGCTGCGGCCGAGTAGGGATGCTCGGCCCTACCAGAGTCATATCCTATGTCGTGACGCGGTCCCGACCCTACCTTTTGTTCACCGTACTTTTGCACCTTTGCACAGGAGCATCGCTCCGATTTGCACTGTTGCACGGCATCTAGTCGGCCCCACCCCTACCCCTACCCCTGCCCCTACCCCTAATCAATTGACACCCCACCCGCCATTCCCCTTCTTTTGCCCTTCACGTTTTCACCCTCCCCTCCCTTCTCACACCCCTTTTACCCATGGCTAAAAACACCAAGAATACCTCCAAATCCGCCAAGTCGACCAAGGTCGTTTACACCTGGGGCGACGGCAAAGCTGACGGCAACGGCTCGATGAAGGCCCTGCTCGGCGGCAAAGGCGCCAACCTCGCCGAAATGACCCGCATCGGTCTCCCGGTGCCTCCCGGCTTCACGGTCACGACCGAAGTCTGCACCTACTACTACGCCAACAAGCGTACCTACCCCGCCTCCCTCCGGTCTCAGATGGAAGCCGGCGTGAAGAACATGGAGAAGATCATGGGCACCCAGTTCGGCGCCACCTCCGGCATGCCCCTCCTCGTCGCCGTCCGCTCGGGCGCCCGCGATTCGATGCCGGGCATGATGGACACCATCCTTAACCTCGGCCTCAACGACGACTCCGTCGTCGCCCTCGCCAAGGCCACCGGCAACGCCCGCTTCGCTTGGGATTGCTACCGCCGCTTCATCCAGATGTACGGCGACGTCGTCCTCGGCGTGCAGAAGCGCGAAGGCGAAGACCACGAACCGTTCGAGACGGTCATCGAAGAATTCAAGCACAAGAAGTACAAGTCCGACATCGAAGACTCCGCCCTCACCGCCGAAGACCAGCAGGAGCTCGTCAAGCGCTTCAAGGCCCTCGTCAAGGCCCGCACCGGCAAGGTCTTCCCGAACAGCCCGTGGGAGCAGCTGAACGGCGCCGCCGGTGCCGTGTTCTCTTCCTGGATGAACGACCGCGCGATCGTCTATCGCCGCAAGTACAACATCCCCGCCGAGTGGGGCACCGCCGTCAATGTGCAGGCCATGGTGTTCGGTAACACCGGCGACAAGTCCGGTTCCGGCGTCGCCTTCACCCGCAACCCCGCCAACGGCGTGGACGAGTTCTACGGCGAATTCCTCATCAACGCCCAGGGCGAAGACGTCGTCGCCGGCGTGCGCACCCCTGAGCCGGTCAGCAAGCTCAAGGCCGTGATGCCCCAGAGCTTCGCCCAGCTCATGAAGGTCCGCCAGACCCTCGAGAAGCACTTCAAGGACGTCCAGGACATCGAGTTCACCGTCCAGGAAGGCAAGCTGTACATGCTCCAGACGCGTAACGGCAAGCGCACCGCCGCCGCCGCGCTGAAGTTCGCCGCCGACATGGTGAAGGAAAAGCTCATCGACTGGGAAACCGCCATCCTGCGCAACCCGGCCGACCAGCTCGAACAGCTGCTCGCCCCGATCTTCGACCTCGCTGAAGTCAAGAAGGCCAAGGCCATCGCCACCGGTCTCCCGGCCGGCCCTGGCGCCGCCACCGGCAAGATCTACTTCAACGCCGACCGCGCCGTCATCGCCGCCGAGAAGGGCGAGAAGGTCCTCCTCGTCCGCGTCGAGACCTCCCCGGAAGATCTCCGTGGCATGATCGCCGCCGAAGGCATCCTCACCGCCCGCGGTGGTGTGTCCTCGCACGCCGCCCTCGTCGCCCGCCAGATGGGCAAGGTCTGCGTCTGCGGCGCCGCCGCCGTCCAGATCGACTACGACAAGAAGACGACGACCATCGCGGGTCACACCTTCAAGGAAGGCGACTTCCTCTCCATCGACGGCACCGCTGGCACGGTTTACGCCGGCCAGATCAAGACCGCTCCTTCGGAAATCGTCGCCGGCCTGCTCAACAACGACAAGGCCGCGCAGAAGACCGAGAAGTACAAGAACTACGTCCAGCTGATGAAGTGGTGCTCGCAGGCCACCCGCCTGCAGGTCCGCACCAACGCCGATAATCCTGAGCAGACCGCCCAGGCTCTCGCGTTCGGCGCCCAGGGCATCGGCCTCACCCGCACCGAGCACATGTTCTTCGAAGGCGACCGCATCGACGCCGTCCGTGAGATGATCCTCGCCGACACCGTCGAAGGCCGCAAGAAGGCCCTCGCGAAGATCCTGCCGTACCAGCGCGCGGACTTCACCGGCATCTTCAAGGCCCTCAACGGCCTGCCCGCCACGATCCGCCTCCTCGACCCGCCCCTCCACGAGTTCGTGCCGCACGACGAAAAGTCCCAGGCCGCCCTCGCGAAGAAGCTCGGCATCAAGACCGAGAAGGTCATCGCCCGCGTCGCCGCCCTGCACGAGTTCAACCCGATGCTCGGTCACCGCGGTTGCCGCCTCGGTATCGCTTACCCGGAAATCACCGAGACCCAGGCTCGCGCCATCTTCGAAGCCGCTGCCGCGGTCCAGAAGAAGGGCATCAAGGTGAAGCCCGAAGTCATGGTGCCTCTCGTCGGCTTCAAGCGTGAGCTCGACCTCCAGGTCGAAGTCATCCACCGCGTCGCCGCCGAAGTGCAGAAGGAACAGAAGGTCAAGATCGCCTACTCCGTGGGCACGATGATCGAAGTCCCTCGCGGCGCCCTCACCGCCGACGAAATCGCGCACACCGCCGAGTTCTTCAGCTTCGGTACGAACGACCTCACCCAGACCGCTCTCGGCGTCAGCCGCGACGACATGGGTAACTTCCTGGGCGCCTACACCGAGAACGAGATCTTCAAGAAGAACCCGTTCGCCACGCTCGACCAGACCGGCGTCGGCCAGCTCGTCCAGATCGCCATCGAGAAGGGCCGCAAGACCCGTCCCGACATCAAGCTCGGCATCTGCGGCGAACACGGCGGCGAACCCGAGTCCGTCAAGTTCTGCCACCGCGTGGGACTGAACTACGTCTCCTGCTCGCCTTACCGCGTGCCGGTCGCTCGCCTCGCCGCTGCCCAGGCTGCGATCGAAGAGAAGCGCGCTGCTAAGAAGTAAGCCGGCCGACACGGCCAAGCAAAGGGGCGCACCGCGAGGTGCGCCCCTTTTTTGCGCCGAGATGAAAAGCGGATCAGGCTCAGCTGCCCGACGCGCTAAACATCAGGAACAGACAACCGAACAGCGCCGCCGCGAGCGCGACGAAGACCCAGAGGACCGTGAGGCCCTTGCCCTTCTTGGCTCCGCGCGAAGAACGGGAGGAGCGAAGGAGACGGCGACCGCGCGAGCTGACGCGCTGGACGGAGACATCCGGGAAATCCTGGCCGGCGGTGTCCTCGGCCTTACCGTAGGCGTAGCCAAGGCGGATCAATTCGGCGAAGGCGCGCGACTTGCGGGCCGGGGAAAGCCGGTCGAAGCCATTGCATTCACGGCCGACGACCAGGCGCTCCAAGCCGAGCATGGCGTCTTCGGAAGGACGGGCGGACGACTGGGTCTCAGGAGTGCTCACAGGAAATTGACGAACCGGATTTATCAGTCTGGTAAGTCCTTGCGACAAGCGGATATTCGACTTACCTATCAATATAATCAGCCTGCCCCGCTGATGAAGAATGAACACCTCCGCCTCTAGCCGCGAACTTCCCGTCGCCCTCAGCATCGCCGGCTCCGATAGCGGCGCGGGTGCTGGCATCCAAGCCGACCTGCTCACTTTCGCCTCGCAGGGCGTTTTCGGAACGACCGCCATCACGTGCCTCACCGCGCAGAATCCGCGTGGCGTCTCCGGCATCCAGGCCAGCCCCGCGGCCTTCGTCGTCGAGCAGTGCGCGCAGGTCGCGGCCCACTTCCATCCGAAGGCCCTCAAGACCGGCATGCTGCTCAACGCCGAGATCGTGATCGCCGTCGCCGGCTTCATCCAAGCTTCCGGCATTCCCGCCGTCGTCGATCCCGTCATGGTCGCTTCGAGCGGCGCCACCCTGCTCGCTCCGGACGCCATCGCGGCCGTGCGCACGCGTCTCATTCCGCTTGCCGCGGTGGTCACGCCGAACCTCGACGAAGCCACGATCCTCCTCGGACGGAAATCACTCGGCGGCACCGACGAAGCGCTCGAACTCGCCAAGGCCTATGGCGTCCCGTTCCTACTCAAGGGCGGCCATGCTACGGGCGACGACCTCACCGACTGCCTTGCTTGGCCGACCGGCGAGACCAAGACCTTTGGCACCCGCCGCGCCCCGCACGTGGACACCCATGGGAGCGGCTGCACCCTTTCGGCGGCCATCACCGCCCAGCTCGCCAAGGGCAAGAGCCTCTCCGAAGCCGTCACCATCGCCCATGCTTACCTTCAGGGGGCGATCCATGGCCCGATCCAGGTCGCGGGGCTTAATTGTATTAGGCATCTTTGATGCCAGGGGCAGGGGTAGGGGTAGGCTATTTATGCTTAAAATTGAGCAATAATAGCTTCTTTACCCATTTTCTGACCCCCAGATCCTTGTACTTTTCCTACCCCTACCGCTGCCCCTACCCCTACCCCTCTGGATTTCAGAACCCCTACCCCTGTTTCCAGCCACTTATTCACACTTGCCCCCGTTAGCCCGCTTCCTTTTCTAACCCATTCCCTGCAGGCTCGACCTGCCCCCTAAGACCATGCCCAAAAAGAACGCCGCCAAGAAGTCCACCGCCACCGCCCCCTCGGCCGTCTCGGCCAAGACCGGCGTCAAGATGCGCGGTTGCGACGTCATGGTCCGCTGCCTCGAGAACCTCGGCGTCGACACGATCTTTGCTTACCCAGGCGGCGCCTCGATGGAGCTCCACCAGGGCCTCACTCGCTCCAAGAAAATCCGTACCATCCTGCCCCGCCACGAACAGGGCGGCGCCTTCATGGCCCACGGTTATGCGCGTTCGACCGGCAAGCCCGGCGTGTGCATGGCCACCTCCGGCCCTGGCGCGACGAACCTCGTCACCGCCATCGCCGATGCGCACATGGACAGCATCCCGCTGATCTGCATCACCGGCCAGGTCTACCAGCAGTTCATCGGTCGCGCCGCCTTCCAGGAAACCGACTTCTACGGCATGACCCTGCCGATCGTGAAGCACTCCTTCCTCGTCCTCGATTACAACGAGCTGCCGAGCATCATGTACAAGGCCTTCAAGATCGCCACCACCGGCCGTCCGGGTCCCGTGGTGATCGACATCCCGAAGGACATCCAGCAGCACGAGTGGGTCCCGGTCTTCCCGAAGAATCCTGACGACGTTTCCATCCCCGGCTTGCCGACGCCTCCGAAGTGCGCCGACAGCGAGCTCGAGCAGGTCCTGCGCCTCATCGAGAAGTCCAAGCAGCCCGCGCTCTACATCGGCGGCGGCATCCTTTCCGGCGACGCCCACAAGGAGCTGCGCGCCTTCGCTGAAGCCACCGGCATCCCCGTCGCGTCCACGCTGATGGGCCTCGGCGCCTTCCCCTGCGACCATCCGCAGTCCCTTTACTGGTACGGCATGCACGGCACCGTCGCCGGCAACTGGGCCGTCTGCAAGAGCGACCTCCTCATCACCATGGGCGCGCGTTTCGACGACCGCATCACCGGTGCGATCGAGAAGTTCGCCCCGGACGCCACCATCGTCCACATCGACATCGACCGCTCCGAGCACCAGAAGAACAAGTTCGCGGACTACCCGATCCACTCCGAGATCAAGCACGCGCTCGGCCGCATGGTCACGCTCGCGAAGAAGGGCTTCAAGAAGCCTGACCTGAAGAAGTGGTACGAGACCATCAACGGCTGGAAGAAAGAGCACCCGTATCCGTTCAGCTACGAGCGCAAGACCAAGCACATCCTCCCGCAGGAAGCCATCGAAGTCCTCTTCGAGGAGACCAAGGGCAAGGCGATCATCTCCACCGGCGTCGGCCAGCACCAGATGTGGGCTCCGCAGTACTACCGCTTCAACGAACCCCGCCACTTCATCAGCTCGCTTGGCGCAGGCACCATGGGCTTCGGCCTCCCGGCCGCCATCGGCGCCAAGGTCGCGAATCCTGACGTCCAGGTCATCGACATCGATGGCGATGGCTCGTTCCTGATGAACATCCAGGAACTCGCGTGCATGAAGATCGAGAAGATCAACGCCAAGATCCTCATCCTCAACAACCAGCACCTCGGCATGGTCGTGCAATGGGAAGACCGCTTCTACTCCGGTACCCGCGGCCACACGATTCTCGGCGACGCCACCAATATCGGCTCTCCCGACAACCCGAGCGGCCTCTACCCTGATTTCGTCAAGATCGCCAACGGCTTCGGCATCAAGGCCCGCCAGGTCATGAAGCGCGAAGACCTCCGCGCCGCCATGCGCGAGATGCTTGATCACGACGGCCCTTACCTCCTCGACGTCATCGTGCCGTACACCGAGCACGTGTTGCCCTTCATCCCGCAGAAGAAGTCGGCGATGGAAATCCTTACGAAGTAATCGCGGAGCGATTACTTCGAGGGGACACGTGGGCAAGGTGACACGTGGAGAAGGGGCAGGTAATGAACAGGGGCGCGTAAGCGCTCTTGTTGCTTTGGGCATAAAACCAAACTCAAGGGGAGACCGGAAACCGGATAATTGGCTGGGGTACATTCTCAGGTCCCGGGTCTCGGCCGTCGGGTGCCTGGTGCGGGTATTCAGGTTCAGGTTCAGGGCCTGATAGTCGGGGCTGCATGAGGTAGGGACGTGATTGCCATCACGTCCGTTCGCGCGCGGACACGGAAGTAAAACGAGCCTGGCTAAGAACCGATCAATCCGCCCATGCGGTCTCGAACGGCGGCGATGGCAATCGCCGCCCTACCTCGAGACAGTGGTCAACCCCTTGTCAACGTGTCACCTTGCCCACGTGTCCCCTCGTCGCGGCTAAGCCGCGACGCTCAGAGTCCCGCCAACCAGCGTTCGGCTTCGATGGCGGCGCGGCAGCCCATGCCGGCGGCGGTGATGGCCTGACGATAGACGTGGTCCGAGCAATCGCCAGCGACGAAGACCCCAGGAATATTGGTGCTGACGGTGTTGGCACCGGCGACGAAATAACCGCCGGCGTCGACCTCGAGGGCCGGCGTGAAGGCTTGGGAATTGGGCACGTGGCCGATCGCGACGAAGACGCACTTCACGGCGAGGTCACGGACGGCGCCGGACTTCTCGATCACGCGGAGGGTGTGGACTTTCTCGTCACCGAGGATCTCGGTCGGGCTGACGTTAAGGACGAG
>CALEEU010000234.1 GCA_937875975.1 uncultured Opitutia bacterium
CGGCATCCAGCGGCTCCGGACGAAGGCTTTGTGCTTTTCGGTCTGGATGGCGGACGCACGCTGCATCGAGAGGTCGTCGAGCCAGAGGTCGGAGATGTGCAGGCGTTGGAAGATGCCATCGGGGCAGGGCTTCCAGGTCAGGCCGAGCAGCACCGACTGTCCGGCGAGAGCTTTGTCGCTCTCGGCCGGCCGCGAGACATCGGCGAGCAGGTCGTCGATGCTCAGGAGCTCACGCCCACGCCAGACGCGCGTGGCGGCATCGATGGTGAATTTCTGCTCGGCGGCCTTGGGGTCGCCTGCTTTCGGCTCGAGTGTCGCGACGATCACGCCGGAGCCCTGCCGCAGGTCGACCTGCCTTAGTTTCCAAGACTTGCCGATTCGCCGACAGTAACTCGGCTCATCTTCCAGCAGCATCACATGGTTCTCGGCCGGGAAGACGCCGACTCCGCGTCGATGGTTCGCGTCGCGGTTCCGATTATCCACCGGCAACACGGGCACCGACGAGAGTTTCGGATCCGGCGGCAGGAAGGCCGTCACGTGGAGAAACGTGCCCAGCGGCAGGTCGCGGAGGTCGGCGGGGGCGCCGTGGTAGCGGACCATGCCGTAGGGCAGCATCGCGAACGGATTGGGCTCGGTGCTACGAAAGATGCCCGGCCCTTGGACGCGTAAGCTGCCACGACGGTTGGCGTGGTCGATGAAGGCCAGTTCGCCTTGGTAGGTATGGGCCTTCTCGATGGGCGGAAAGACGCCCGCCTCCGGGCGGAAAACTTCTTGTTCTTGGTTCTTTGTTCCTTGTCCCTCGTTGGCTGCAAAGGCGCAAACAACCAACAACCATGAACAAAGAACGATGAACGACGAACGATATGCCATGAACGACTAACGAGGAACTAAGAACTAAGCACTAAGAACATTTGTTACTAGTATTTCGGAAAGATAGCCGGGGTGGGGAAGCGGTCTTCGACGCGGAACTCACCGTCGCCGAGGTATTCTTCGCGCGGAAGATCGACGGCCGGCCAGACTGCGGCGCGGATACGGACGACTTTGCCGGGGCGGATGCCTTCGATGATCAGGTCGGTCTCCATCGTGACTTGGATGCCGCTGCTGCCCATCGGTGCGTCGCCGGGAAGCTTGGTCACTTCGGCGATGGGGCCCTTGGAGGCCATGTGCGCGGGTCCGTAGTGGCCGCCTGCGTGCTTCAAGGTGTTCTCGGCGGCGTTGATCAGCGCCGGATTACCTTTCTGGAAGTCAGCATAGAGCGAAGGGTCCATGCCGCCGAAGAGCGTCACGGTGACCTTGGCTCGGCCGAACTTGCCATACTCGACGCGCTCCACGTGGGCGGGCATCCAGCGGCTACGGATGAAGGCCTTGTGCGTTTCGGTCTGATTCTGGGCGGCACGTTGCAGCGAGGCGTCGTCCAGCCAGATGTCCGAGATATGCAGGCGGAGGAAGATGCCGTCGGGGCAGGGCTTCCAGGTGAGGCCGAGGTGGAGCGGCTGACCATCGAGCGATTTCCTTCCTTCGGCGATGAGATCGGCGACGGAGAGGGCTTCGCGGCCTCGCCAGATGCGGGTGGCGGCGTCGAAGGTCAGTTTCTGTTCGGTGGCCTTGCTGTCGCCGCCCTGCTTGGGCTCGAGCGTGGCGATGATGGGTGCGGCCGGCTTCTCGAGGTCGAGGCCTTTGAGTTTCCAGGCCAAGCCCATGCGCTGGCAGTAGCTGGGCTCGTCCTCGAGCAGGAGCACGTGGTTCTCGGCGGGGAAGACGCCGATGCCTCGGTAATGGTTGGCGTCGCGATCCTTGTTGTCGACCGGCAGCACGGGTACCGAGGAAAGCTTCGGGTCAGGCGGCAGATAGGCGGTGACGTGCAGGATGGTGCCGAGCGGGATATCGCGGAGTTCGGCGGGTGCGCCATGGTAACGCACCATCCCGTAGGGGAGCAGGGCGAAGGGATGCGGGTCGTTACGGCGGAAGACGCCGACGCCGAGTACGCGGACGCTTCCGCGTCGGTTGACGTGGTCTACGAACACGAGCTCGCCCCTATAGGTATGAGCTTTGGCGAGCTCCGGGAATTTGCCGGCTTCCGGGCGATAAGGGGCGTCTGCGCCGAAGAGCGGTTGGCTCAGGGC
The DNA here is from genome assembly GCA_937875975.1 of uncultured Opitutia bacterium. GTDB lineage: Bacteria > Verrucomicrobiota > Verrucomicrobiia > Opitutales > UBA953 > UBA953. The sequence continues at coordinate 2,124 of CALEEU010000234.1, forward strand.
CAGTCCGAGGCATAGAGCGGACAGCAGGCGGATCATAGCGTCACGACCTTATTGCTGTC
>CALEEU010000235.1 GCA_937875975.1 uncultured Opitutia bacterium
GGGTGACGGCCACCTGGGCATCGGCCATTCGGGAGTCGGCGTTTCGGCCATCGGCCATCGGCTTCGGGATTCGGCGGCTGCTTCATCTATTCAGCCCTCCACTCAGTCCTCAATGCCGCCCTCCATTCAGCCCTCCTTTTCAAAGACCCCAGCCAATCATCCGGTCTCCGGTTTCCCTTTGAGACGTCTGAACTCTGGTCAACCGAGCCTCCGGGCCTCTCGTGTCTTCCTTGCCAACTGGCCCGCTGGTCAACGGGTCAACTAGTGGTGTCATTCTCAGGTGCCGGGTGACGGCCATCGGGGCCTCAGCCATTCGGGAGTCGGCGTTTCAGCCATCGGCCATCGGCTTCGGGATTCGGCGGCTGCTTCATCTATTCAGCCCTCCACTCAGTCCTCAATGCCGCCCTCCATTCAGCCCTCCTTTTCAAAGACCCCAGCCAATCATCCGGTCTCCGGTTTCCCTTTGAGACGTCTGAACTCTGGTCAACCGAGCCTCCGGGCCTCTCGTGGGTTACGTTCCCCCATGTCTTTCGCCTATACTCCATACTCGATACTCCATACTCTCCTTCTCCGACCATGCTCCTCCGCCGCGCAGCGCAGTTCGCCGTCGTCCTCGGCCTGATGGCCGTGGGCGTCTGGTTCGTGCGCGGCAAGCAGTGGGAGCGTTTTCAGAAGAAGTCGGAGACCGCCACGCCGTCGCCGATCAAGCCGCGCAGCGCCGCCGCCCTCATCTCGCAGCTGGAGTCTCCGCCCAAGCGACAGGGCGTGACGGTGAAGGATGTCCTGACCGGCAAGGTGCCGGCGCTCAGTCAGGTCGAAGTCGAAGCCTTCCTGCGGGAGAAAGGTCGGACCGCGCAGAATCTCCTCGCGGCTTCCCGTCTGCTCAAGGACCTCAAATACGCCCGCGAGGCTGCGGTCCTCGAGCCCCGGAATCCCCTCGTCCAGCTGGAACTCGCCCTGCGTGGCGAGACGCCGGAAGAGAAGGGCGCCGCGCTCGCCGCTTTCCGCCAGGCCGCGCCGGACAACTCGCTCGGCGATTATCTCGCCGCGCATCAGGCCTTCCAGTCCGGTGATGCCAGCGCCGCCGGCGCGGCCTTGCTCCAAGGGCTGGATAATCCGGTCTTCGCCGATTATTCCCAGCAGCTCGCCGACGGGTCCGAGCAGGCCTATCTCAGCGCGGGCTACGACACCCAGGTCGCTGCGGTCGCGGCGATGTACTCGCTGGCCATCGAACGTGCGCAGCCCCTCATGGACGTGGCGGATAAGCTGAAGGGCCTGCAGGATGAATTCATCCGGACGGCGGATTTCGACGCCGCCGAGCCGACGGTCATCATCGGCCTGACGCTCGGGCAGCGCATGCAGGAGCAAGGGCCTTACCTGATCGATCAGGTCATGGGTATCTCCATCGAGCGGAAATTCCTCCAGCAGCTCGATCCGCTCACCGCCGCCGGACCGGGCGGGCAGACCGCGGCGGAGCGGCTCGAGACGCTCGACGCGAACCTGCTCGAGATCAAGACGCTCAGCAGCGACGTGGGGGGCTCGATTCTCACGATGGATGACGCCATGCGCAGCCAATACCTCGCCAAGGTGAAGGCCGAAGGCGAACTCGCCGCCCTCCGTTGGGTCGCGGCGAGGAAGTGAAGGCTTACGCCGCGAGAGTATCGAGTATGGAGTATCGGGGGAGTGATGCCTTGAGGTAGGGACGCGATGACATCGCGTCCGCCCCGGACCCTAACGGATGCGATGTCATCGCATCCCTACCTTTGGCCCTCCGTTACCTGAAGCTTGCCTTCAACTTTTGCACCTTTGCACAGGCCGCAGGCCGATTTGCACGTTTGCACTTAGGTCAGCACGCAGTGCTGACCCACCCTCGAGCCTTCCGGCCCTCCCGTCCTCGAGCCCTCGCCCTTCTTTCCCTTCTTTCCACGGAACGCATCCCCCGCTACACCTGTCCTACCCCTGCCCCCACCCCTATCCCTACCCCTCCTCAGATGTCCTCACTCAACCGACGCTCGTTCCTGAAGAGCACCGCCCTCGCCGGCGCCGCGCTCAGCTTCCCCTCCATCATCCCGGCCTCCGCTCTCGGCAAGGACGGCACGGTCGCCCCGAGCAATCGTCTGCAGCTCGTCGGCATCGGCCTGAAGTCCCAGGGCGGCGGCGACATGCGCCAGCTGATGTCCAAGAAGGGCGTCCAGGTGATCGCCGTCTGTGACGTCGACCGCCGCGTGCTGAAGTCCGCTTCCGAGAACGTCGTGAAGAAGGGCATGGCCGAGCCGAAGCAGTATGTCGATTTCCGCGAGATGCTCGCCAAGGAGAAGCCCGACGCCGCGGTGCACGGACTCCCCGATCACTGGCACGGCGTCATCAGCTGCGCGCTCCTCCGCGCCGGCATCGACGTCTACGG